>NZ_DDYV01000087.1:0-19908 GCF_002348205.1 Desulfobacter sp. UBA2225
GGTTTGTATATGCTGCGTCAAGTTCCACCTATGGAGACCATCCAACACTTCCCAAAAAAGAGGAGAATATCGGCAATCCTCTTTCCCCCTATGCCGTGACAAAACTGGTCAATGAACTCTACGCCCGGGTGTTTGCTTCCACCTACGGGTTTAAAAGCATCGGGCTTCGGTATTTTAATGTATTCGGCCGCCGCCAGGACCCTAACGGGGCCTATGCCGCAGTAATTCCTTTATGGTTTGGTGCATTGATCCGTAAAAGCACGGTGTATATAAATGGGGACGGTGAAACCAGCCGGGATTTTTGTTTCATCGATAATTGTGTTCAGGCCAATCTGCTGGCTGCAACAGCCGGGGATGACGCCGCCGACCAGGTATACAATGTTGCATTTGGTCAGCGCACCACGTTAAATCAGCTGTTTTCTTTAATCCGTGACCGTGTGGCCTGCGCACTGCCGGACCGCGCCGGTGTAATGCCGGAATACAGGGATTTCAGGCCGGGAGATGTTCGCCATTCCCTGGCAGATATATCCAAGGCCCGGGATCTTCTGGGATACAGCCCGCAGTACTCGGTTCATGCCGGTCTTGATATGGCAGCCCGCTGGTACATGAACCATTTGATGTTCTCGCCCAGGGAAAACTGACCTTGGCCGAATCTTATCTAGTCAGTCTGCCATATCTGTCCTGGAAACAGCTGCTTATTGGGGATCCTTTGTACCGGGTAAAAATAAAGAATCCGCCCTCCTGAGAGGCCGGTATTGTATCCCCCTAAAAGGGTAATCAACTGGACTCAAACCTTTGGGTACGAAAAAATCATCCATAATTATTACTTTTTTTTCATATTTTATGACTTTTTTAATCATTTTAATTTGTGAATCCCCCTCCGTGGAAAATTTTAAAATTTAACAAGCTTTATTTTAGATGAAAAAAGAGTGTTTGATTCCAAGACGTTTAAAATTTCCACAATTATTATTTTAGTAAAAAATTAAATGTGGCACCATATTTGCTTTTGCAATTGGTGTTTGTTCGTTGTTTAAAGGTTTCACTATTATGAAAGGCTTTTATGCACAATAAAATATTGACAAAAAAACAGGATCTGATAAATATTAATATTCCCTTTTATGATACAAATACTTTCAGTTTTACTCAGGAATGAAGATGACAGACCCGTTCCAATCGCAGACTCAAATTAAACCAGATTATATTATTGATGTCCTTATCCGGGGACGCTGGTTCTTGATTGTTCCTTTGTGCATTTCCTTGACATTGGGACTTGGGATGACACTGACTGCCAATAAAACCTACGAGGCCGGCACAATGATCCTTGTTCAGCCCCAGCGGGTTCCCATAAACTATATAAAATCTGTTGTCTCTTCCGGTATCGGCGAGCGGATCAGCACCATATCCCAACAGGTTCTCAGCCGAAGCAATCTCGAACAGATTATTGAACAGTTCGGGCTGTACGAAAATAGTAGCGGTATATACCAGGAAGAGAAAATAGAGGCGTTGAGAAAACAGATAAAGGTTAAAATTGAAAATTCCAGAGGAGGTTCAGAAGCCTTTTCCATCTCCTTCACCGGCAGTGAACCAGAGCGGGTAATGCGCATTGCCAATACGCTGGCGTCATATTTTATGGATGAGAACCTCAAAGTCCGGGAGGCCCAGGCCATAGGAACCAGTGAATTCCTTGACTCAGAGTTAGAGAAAACCAAAAAACGGCTTGAGGAAAAAGAGCAGAAGCTTGCGGCGTTCAGGGCAAAGTATCTTGGGGGTTTACCTGATGAATTGGAATCTAATTTGCGCACTTTGGATCGGATGCAAAAGGAGGTCACTGATAAAGCAATGCTTTTAAGGGAAGTGAACAATTCCATTAGTCAACTTGATTCCCAGATTTCATCCATGGCTGCGACAGGTGGTTCCGGCAGCGGTGGAGATGATTTTCTAAGTTTTGATCTTGAAGAGTCCCAGGAAGGGGATGATTCTGCTGTCCAGGCTGCTCAAGAAAAATACGATGCGCTTTTGCTTCGATATACTGAAAAGCATCCGGATGTCAAAAAATTAAAAAGCATTATAGAGAAATTAAAGCAAAAGCTGGAAGCTGCAAAGGAAGAGGAGGAACTACCCTCAGCCGAGTCAAAGGAAGATATTCTGCCGGACATGGGAATGGATCCTCTGGCACCGTTGAAGGCGCAGCGCGCTCAACTTGTCGCGGAGGCAAATAATATTCAAGCTGAGGTCTCAGCAATTCAGGAAAAAATGAAAAATTATGCCCAGCGCGTTGAAGATACGCCCAAACGAGAACTGGAACTCCAATCACTTACACGGGACTACGGCAATATTCAGGACGTGTACAACTCTATTTTGGACAGAAAGCTGGAAGCCGAATTGTCCGTCAACATGGAAAAAAAACAAAAAGGGGAGCAGTTCCGGATACTGGATCATGCCCGCCTGCCGGAAAAGCCGATCTCTCCCAATGTTAAAATGATGTTTTTATTATCCATCGCCGGGGGACTTGGATTGGGCGGAGGTGTACTTTTTTTAAAGGAGTTGCTAACCTTCTCTGTCATCCGGCGGGATGACCAGATTGACACCCTGATAGGGCTGCCTATTTTGGCATCAATTCCCCCGCTGGAAAAACCGAACGGCAGGACAAAGAAAAAAATTGAATGGGTCATGTTCATCTGTTGCTGCAGCTATAGTGCCGTGTTTCTGGCATTTTTTGCAATATTGAATCATAAAGGCCTGGACCGGACAATGAATTTTATAAAAACCACACTCAATTTATAATACCGGGGTATAATAAGGTTTTGGGAAAGATATTTAAGGCGCTGGAAAAAGCAGGAAATAACGTAACACCGGAAAAAGAATCTGAATTAAGAGATAACACAGCTTTGGTCTGTGATGATCCAGACAACCAGGTTTATAAACAATCAGACGAGGTAACTCAATCCGGCTCCAGCCGGACATATCCAGCTCTTGTCACAGCCTCCGACCCTCATTCGCCTGTTTCGGAACAATTCCGGCTGTTAAAAAACAATATTTTGTTCCCTGAAAAAGGAACCCCGCCTAAAACGATCATGGTGACAAGCGCCTCTCCACATGAAGGCAAATCCTTTGTGGCAGCCAATCTTGCCGTAAGCATAGCCCAGAGTATTGATGAATATGTTCTTCTCATGGACTGTGATCTCAGGTCACCGACGATCCATACATCTTTTGGCTATAGCGGTAAAGAGCAGGGCTTGAGCGATTACCTATCAAAGAACGTACCTTTGTCTTCGGTTCTTAAAAAATCGTCTGTAAACAAATTGACTATTCTGCCCGCAGGGCAGATTCCGCCTAATCCGTCAGAACTTTTGTCTTCTGATCAGATGCGCCGCCTGCTCCATGAGGTCAAACTGCGTTATAATGACAGATACATCATTATTGATACTTCGCCTCCTTATATCACATCAGAAACCAATGCCATTGCCCGGTTTGTAGATGGCATTATTTTAGTTATCCGCCATGGAAAAACACGAATCAAGGAGGTTTTAGACATTCTGGATATTTACGGCCGTGAAAAGGTATTGGGGGTTGTAACGAATTTCTCAAAAAAAACGATTGGATATGGTTATGGTTATCATAAAAGTGGTTATGGATACGGATATCATCAGCAGCGTTGATTAAACCGGGAGCTTCCTTAAAAAAATGCTCAGTATTTTGCGCCAATATTTCCCTATCAGAAACATGTTGTTTTTTTTTCTGGAAGGATGCGTGATTTTCAGTTGTTTTCTTTTATCAACAGCCATTTTAACCGTTTCCAATTCATACTGGTTTGATCTGATGTTGATTTTAAGAATAGTTCTGATCACCGCTATTCTACAAACCTGCTTGTATTATAATGACCTTTATGATTTTGACATTGCTTCACAGATCCCGGAAATTATAATCCGCCTGCTACAATCCCTGGGGGTTGCTTCTATCTTCCTGGCCGGCGTCTATTTTCTTTTCCCTCTGGTGATTATAGATCAGAAAATTTATATCTTAAGCGTATGTTTTCTGATTTTTTTCATCATATTCTGGCGGATCGGCTATCTTCATATTCTTAACAAAGGGATGTTTAACCATCGTATTATTATTCTTGGTTCCAGCAAGCTGGCCAAGGATATTTATAAAAAAATCACGAGAACCATAGACTGCGGCTATACAGTTTGTGCTGTTATTCCTGATGAACCTGACAAGGCAACAGATAGACTGCCTGAAAATAGACTGCCTGAAAAGTTGATGGTGAAGCAAAAGAATAAAACGCTTGGTGAAATTTCAAAAATATATGGCATAAACAAAATTATTGTGGCATTTAAGGAAAAAAGAGGACGATTTCCAACCCAGGAGCTGATTAACTGCAGGACCGAAGGTATTGATGTCATTTCAGGCAGCGCTTTCTATGAAATGCTGACCGGAAAGGTCTTGGTTCGAGAGATAGAGCCCTCATGGTTGATTTTTTCCAAGGGGTTCCAGAAATCACTGCTTAAGGCGGGTATGAAGCGCATGCAGGATATCATTTTGGCTTCACTCCTTCTGATACTTCTTTCTCCGTTGTTGCTAATAGTGGCCATTCTGATCAAGATGGATTCAAAAGGGCCTGTTCTTTTTGCCCAGGACCGGGTTGGCGGTAGGAAAAAAGAATATATGATGCATAAATTCCGTTCCATGGTGCAGGATGCTGAAAAGTTAACAGGTCCGGTATGGGCCGGTAATAACGATAACCGGATCACACGGGTGGGACGCGTCATAAGGAAATACAGGATAGATGAACTGCCCCAGTTATGGGAGGTCCTCAGGGGCACCATGAGTCTTGTGGGGCCACGTCCCGAACGCAAATTTTTTACGGATCAGCTGGAAAAAGAAATTCCTTTTTACGCCCAGCGATTTAATGTAAAGCCAGGGCTCACGGGCTGGGCTCAAGTCTGTTATGATTACGGAGCAACCGTTGAAGATGCGGTGGAAAAACTCAATTATGATCTTTTTTATATAAAAAATATGTCCTTTGCCCTGGATATGGTCATCCTTTTAAAAACCGTTAAGACCGTTCTTTTCGGCAAAGGTGCAAGGTAAGCAAGATTTACATAAAGCAAGATACAAGAGGACGAAGCGCCTGCGGCGGCCATTTTAGCCGTGCATTGTTGGTGTCTTTAGTTTTAATGGGTCATAAAATTTAGCGAATCTGTGATATATACAGATTTCAAAAAGAGATTAATCGATGTAATCGAGGGGGCGGAGCTATGTTTAAAATTAATTCAATAAGATGGTTTTTGGGTTCCTTTTTTGTGTTGTGTACCGCCTGTGTTTGTCTGGCAGTAGCTGTTGCGGCAGACAGCACTCAGGTATCCACCAACGGAGATTATAAAATTGGCGTTGGAGATGTCCTGCGAGTCACAACATGGAAGGAAGCAGATCTGACATTTGAAAACGTATTTGTCCGCAATGACGGTAAAATCACCATTCCTCTGCTGGATGATATCCAGGCTGAAGGTCGCTCCACAATGGAATTGAAAAAAATAATTGAGACTCGGTTGGCTGAGTTTGTGGAAGCACCAACAGTCACCGTCACCCTGGCAGACCCGGGAAGCCAGAAATATTACATACTTGGTGAAGTAATGGCCGTAGGTGAATATCCTTTAGTTAAAAAACTGACCGTTGTACAGGCGTTTGCTTTGGCCAAAGGATTTACTGAATGGGCGTCCAAGGATAAGATCCTCCTGGTACGCAGGGAAAACGGAAAGGAACAGATGATCAAAATTGATTATAACGATATTAAAAAGGGCAAACTCGAAAAGGATATCCAGCTCAAAGCCGACGATATCATTATCGTTCCCTGATCTTGCGATATTTTCAACAAAGCAGGAGGTATGATCTCATGAAATTGTCCATGATAACTCTCCATGCATTTTTTTGGGCTGCTGCGATCTGTCTTGTGCTGCAGGTTCCATTTGTCCAGGCCAGGATGGTTACCCAGATTGTACCGACGCTGACAGTCACAGAGGAGTATACGGACAACTATTTTCAAACCGGGAGCGACACGTTTGAAGAGTGGACCACGTCCTATGAGCTTGGATTTTCCGTGGGGTTTTTAAACAAAAGAAGCAAAATTTACCTGGAATACAATCCGGAGTATACGGATTATAAAAATCTGAATGAAAGGGACGGCCTGGATCACAACGCCGGCTTGTCTGCTGCCTTTCAGGCCACAAAACATACGACTGCCACGGCAGATATCACTTATGACGGACATGACGGGAACAATACCGGAGAGTCCTGGGAGCATTCTGCAAGTGCATCTGTTGACAGCCAGTTGACAAAAACGCTTAAAACATCCCTCGCATATGACTATTCAAACAGCTTTGACCAGCAGCTCAGAACCGGTGATTACAAGGAACACCAGACGTATACTGCCGGTGCTTCCATCCGTAAGGCATTTGGCCCTCAGAACAGTATGGGGGCAGATTTCTCCTACGAAACAGATAATTATCAAAATTCGGACGCCGATGAATATGAAAGCTATGAACCCAGCGCCTTTTTGACTTACTGGTTTACCCGGAAGGATGGCGTTGGAACCAATCTGGAATATGAAGACAAAAAGTTTGAGATGACTACCGGTAATGATTATGAGACTATTGCAGGGGATATTCGGTACATTCGAAAAATTACCCGGCATTTTGATGGCTATGTCAAATACCGCCATTACATGTCTGACAGGGAGGATGGAAATCATGTCATTTATCATCCGTCCGTGGGTGTTGACTGGGATATAACAGAGGACTCAGGGGTCTCAATAGGGGTCGGCATTCTTTTCAATGAGTGGGATAACAACAATGAGGATTCAACAGACCCGTTTTTGGATCTCAACGTCTACAAAATTTTTAATTTCAGTCCAAAAGGGTCGCTGTACCTCACCGCCAGCAGTTCATATGAAGAATCTGATGAGGAGGCTGCAAGTCTGGGATACAATATAAACTACCAGGCAGGATTTTACTTAAGCTATATGCTTGCAAGGCGTCTCTCCTCCAATCTGTTTGGTTCTTACGAGCTTCAGCAGTTCAAAGACATCACAAACCGCCAGGACGACACCTACGAGATCGGCGGAGGCCTGGCATGGAATCCGTTGAGATGGCTCCAGGTAAGTACCGATGCCACTCACACAAATTTTAAAACAGATGATGCCTCAAGAGAGAATTACGAAGAAAATACCATCTCCGTTTTTGTTCGTTTTATTCCGGAACGGCCTATCCGACCGGATAAGGTGTTGTCCAGAATAAGCCTTGAAAAAGCAATATTTGATTAAAAAATGTCACCCAAACATACCGCCATTATCGTAATCCTTCTTATTTCAGCCGCCGGGCTGACAACGCTGTTTTCACACTCAGAGCGTATCAAACCGAACCGCCCCTTCAGTCAATTTCCCCTTGAGATTGGCCCCTGGCGGGGTGTATCCAGTCAAATGGACGAAAAGGTGTACAATATCCTGGGGGTTGAAGACTATATCATGGCGAACTTCAGCAAAGGCCCGGGCCAGGCAGTGAATCTTTATGTGGGATTCTATCAAAGCCAGAGTAAAGGCGATTTGATCCATTCACCCAAAAACTGCATGCCTGGTGCAGGGTGGAATATTGTCCAAAGTTCTGTTATCCCCATTGACTTACCCAAGAGCGGTAAAACAATAAAAATAGCCCGACTTCTGCTGAACAAAGATGGGCAAAAGCAGGTCGTATATTACTGGTTCCAGTCCCGGGGCCGGATTATCAGTTCAGAATATATGCAGAAAATCTGGCTGGTGCTGGATTCAATCACGAAAAACCGCACGGACGGCTCTTTTGTGCGCCTGATTGCGCCGGTCATAAAGAATGAAACAGAGACCGAGGTGCTTTTGACGCAATTTGCAGATGAGGTTTACCCTACCCTCAATCAATTTATTCCAAATTAATTTCATGAAATCAAAGCAAATAATTCAGATTCTGTTGATTGCCGCCACATTTACCTTGCTCTACTGGTCGACGTTAAAGGACCTCATAGGGGACTGGTTTATTGATCCCAATTTTTCCCATGGATTTCTCATTCCCTTTGTTGCCGGGTATATGGTCTGGTATCGCCAGAACCACCTGCGCCAGATCCCATGCAAATCATCAATGTCAGGTATTTTTATCATTATTTTCGGCATGATGGTATATATGGCGGGGAATCTTGGCGCAGAATTGTTTTTAATGCGGACATCCATGATCATCACTCTGGCCGGCATCATCGCGTTCAGCTTTGGGACGGCCATGCTCAAAGCGCTTATTGTCCCGCTGATCTACCTGATCATGATGATCCCCATTCCAGCAATTATCTGGAATAAAATCGCTTTCCCCCTTCAACTTTTTGCTGCCCGAATTTCATCTGAAACCATCAGCATGGTGGGCATCCCGGTGTTCAGGGAGGGCAATATCCTTCACCTGGCCAATACCTCCCTGGAAGTGGTGGATGCCTGCTCGGGAATTCGCTCATTGACATCACTGCTGGCCCTGACCGGAGCATTTGCATTTTTATCCCATGTCAGCCAATGGAAAAAATGGGTGCTATTTTTATCTGCCGTTCCCATCGCCGTGGCCACGAATGTTGTCCGGTTGACCATTACCGGCATGCTGGCGGCCTGGGTGGGCCCGGAAGCCGCCCATGGATTTCTTCATGACATGTCCGGCTTAATCGTCTTTGGCACAGGCCTTGTTCTGGTTTATCTTCTATTTATTTTGTTGACGAAAATTGGCAAAAAAGCCCGCAATACTTCTGACAATTGATGTCGAAGAGTGGTTTCAGGTGGAAAATTTCAAGTCGTATATTGACTTTTCAACCTGGAATTCTTTGGAACCCCGGGTGGAAAAGAATACCCATCTGATCCTGGACCTGCTGGATACCTTTTCTTTTAAACCCAGAGCCACCTTTTTTATTCTTGGCTGGATTGCAGAAAGACTGCCTGCTTTGGTCAGACAGATTAGAGACAGAGGCCATGAGGTCGCCTCCCACGGAGACAACCACCACCTGTGTACGTCTCTAAATAAAAATCAGTTGACCCGGGATCTTTTGACCAGTAAAAAACGCCTCGAAGATATAACAGGCCAGGCTGTTTATGGATATCGAGCTCCAAGCTTTGCCGTTAACGACCAGATTCTGGAAAAGATCAAACAGGCCGGATATTTGTACGATTCCAGTTATAACTCTTTTTCGGCCCATGGCAGATACGGCAGCATAGATCTGTCAAAATCCATAAAGCGCGGCGGAAGCTACCAACTGGCTACCCGTTTTTTCGAACTGCCCATCAGCAACCTGCATCTGGGCAGAACAACCATTCCATTGGGTGGCGGCGGATACTTCAGATTGTATCCCACCTCTATTTTCAAGCAGGGCATAACCCGTGTCCTGAAAAAAAACAACGCTTTTGTTTTTTATGCCCATCCATGGGAATTTGATCCAAATCAGCCAAGAGTCCATCAGGCATCCCGGGGATTCAAATTCAGGCACTATATCAACCTCAACAGAACAGAAAGTAAATTAAAACGGATGATTTGCGCGTTCTCAGATGCTTATTTTCTTACCTGCAAAAATTATCTGGATACGTTGTTTTAGATCAATTTCAAACCAATGTCATAAGGTTAAGCATTGAGTATTTTATTTTACCACGAAGAACACGAAGATATTAGTGTACTAAACTTCGTGTTCTTCGTGAACTTCGTGGTTCTAATTGAAAGCAAAATATTGAAAGCAAAATGAGGACCAACTAAATTGATAAAAGACATTAAAATAGCAGTTGTTGGGTTAGGATATGTCGGTCTGCCCTTAGCCGTACATTTTGGTACAAAATACCAGACCATCGGGTTTGATTTAAAACAGTCCATTGTGGACAATAGCCTGGCCCACAAAGATCCCACCGGCGAAGTTTCAAAAGAAAAATTTGAAAATGCCGCATATTTTACACCAACGACGGACCCGGGCCGCATGTCAGAGGCCGATATCATTGTTGTGGCTGTTCCCACACCCATAGACAATGCAAGGCAGCCTGATCTTTACCCGGTTGAAAGTGCATCCCGTACAGTGGGAAAAGTGATGAAACCGGGCTGCATTGTCGTGTTTGAATCCACAGTATATCCAGGCGTCACTGAAGAGATCTGCGTGCCCATTCTGGAAAAAGAGTCCGGCATGACCTGGAAAAAGGATTTCCATGTGGGATATTCCCCGGAAAGAATAAATCCGGGTGATAAGGAACATACCCTTACAAAGATAGTTAAGGTGGTCTCCGGCGACGATGAAGATACCCTTGAAAAAGTGGCGGCCCTATATGAATCCATTGTAAAGGCCGGTGTACACCGGACAAAAACGATTAAGGAAGCGGAAGCCGCCAAAGTCATTGAAAATACCCAGCGGGATCTGAACATTGCATTGATGAATGAGTTGGCCCTGATATTCGACCGGTTGGGCATTGACACGAAAAATGTCCTGGAGGCTGCGGGTTCCAAATGGAACTTTCTCAAATTTTTTCCCGGTCTGGTTGGCGGGCACTGCATAGGCGTAGATCCCTATTACCTGACATACAAGGCCCAGAGTGAGGGATATCATCCCGAAGTCATCCTTGCAGGCAGAAGGATCAACGACAACATGGGCAAATTTGTAGTGGAAAAAACCATTAAAATGATGATTTCGGCTTCCCAGCCCGTTAAAGGCGCCAGGGTCGGGATCCTCGGACTTACCTTCAAGGAGGACTGTCCGGATTTAAGAAATACCCGGGTTATGGACATCATCAATGAGCTGAAATCATACGAATGTCAGATTCTGGTTCACGACCCCATGGCCAATCCGGAAGAAGCCAAGGCATACTACAATGTCGAGCTTAAGCCATGGGAGGAACTTACGGACCTGGGAGCATTAATACTGGCCGTTCCCCATGATTGTTACAGAAATAAGCCCTTAAAGTCATTTACCGATAAATTGAATTCAATGGGCGGGCTGATTGATGTTAAAAGCATGCTCGACGCCGACCAGGTTAAACAGGCCGGCATCCCGTTCTGGCGTCTATAGGGTGGAATTTATGATAAAAGTGATGCTCATTGCCGGGGCCCGGCCTAATTTTATGAAAATAGCCCCGATTGCCCGGGCCTTTGACAGCCGGGCAGACCATATTGCCTATAAAATTGTCCATACAGGCCAGCATTATGACGCCAACATGAGCGACATCTTTTTTGAGGAGCTGGGCATCCGCAATCCTGATTACCATTTAGGGGCAGGCGGAGGTTCTCACGCCCGGCAAACCGCAAAAATAATGGTTGAATTCGAGGCCGTATGCGAACAGGAGAGGCCCGATCTTGTCATGGTCGTGGGCGATGTTAACTCCACGCTGGCCTGCTCCGTCGTAGCCAAAAAGATGCACATCAAGGTCGCCCATGTGGAGGCAGGTCTCCGCAGCTTTGACCTTGAGATGCCCGAAGAGATTAACCGCATGGTTACCGATGCTATTTCAGATATCTTTTTCGTCACGGAAGAACAGGGTATGACCAATCTGAAAAAAGAGGGAAAACCGGAATCCTGCATTCATTTTGTCGGTCATGTTATGATCGATAATCTCTTTTATCAGCTCTCTCAACTGGAAAAAATGGATTCAACCATCCTCAAGCACAACGACTATAAATCCGGCCACACCGAGTACGGTGTCGTAACCTTACATAGACCTTCCAACGTGGATGACAAGCCAACCCTGGTACGGATTTTCAAAACCCTTGACCAGATATCTAAAAGGTTGCCTTTAATTTTCCCCATCCACCCAAGAACTCAAAAAAATATGGAAGCCTTTGGCATCCAGCCCCCTGAAACCATAACGCTGACACCTCCACTGTCATACATGGCGTTTTTAAACCTGTGGAAAGACGCAAAACTGGCCCTGACAGATTCCGGTGGACTTCAGGAAGAGACCACTGCTCTGGGGATTCCCTGTCTGACCATCCGGGAAAATACAGAACGTCCCATCACCATCACCCAAGGAACAAACGAGCTTGTCGGTACATCAGAGCATAAAATTTTTGATGCTTTTGAAAAAATTATGGCCGGCAACTGGCGAACCGGCAAAAAACCCGACCTCTGGGACGGTTGTGCTGCGAAACGAATCACTGATATCCTTCTGTCTCATTAACAATTTTAATTTTATTCTCACACAAAGCCTCAAAGACACAAAGGATCACAAAGTCGAATAAAAATCTTTGTGTCTTGGTGTCTTTGTGAGATCAAAATGAAAACAGAAGAAATCCTGAAACAGGTCTCAAAAATAATCAGCAGTGAAATAGAGGGCAACTATCAATTGTTTCTATTCGGGTCCCGCGCAAGAGGAATCAACGATGAAAAATCCGATATCGATATCGGGATACTTACTGATTCACAGATTTCAGGAAAAAAATGGCTGAGCATCCAGGAGAAATTAGAGCAAATCCCTACACTATTAAAAATAGATCTTGTCGATTTCAATTCAGTGGATGAAGCGTTTAAAAAGGTTGCTTTAAAATACACAAAGGGAATCAAAGAATAACCCTTCATAACAAATTGACAGTTGCAATCAAAATAATATGGAGGTAGTCATGCCAACCTTGATACGAATAGGAAATTCTCAAGGCGTGAGAATTCCAAAAGCAATTATAGCGCAAGCAAATCTTGATAATACTGAACTCGAATTCAAAGTAATTGATGAAGGGCTCTTAATCCAGCCTGTTAAGAAGGCAAGACATGGCTGGAAAGAAAAATTTGATATAGTGCTTAAATCGAATGAATTACAGGAATCAGATAAAGAGTGGTTGGATGCTCCACTGGTAGAAGATGAGGATTGGGAGTGGTAAAAAAAAGCATCAGTAGGTTTGACATTTGGTTGGTACAACTCGATCCCACAAAAGGCTCCGAGATTCAAAAGACCAGACCTTGTGTTGTCATATCGCCCAATGAGATGTCCGCTTTAAAGACATCCATAGTTGCACCAATGACTTCTAAAGGCTTCATTTTTCCAACCAGGATTCAGTTCACATTTAAAGAAAAGGAAGGATTGATTCTTCTTGACCAATTGAGAACTGTAGATAAATCCGGGCTCATTCGAAAACTTGGAGTTATCCCCAAAAATGTTCAAGTCGAGATTATTAAATGCCTACAAGAACTTTTTGCTTATTAAAATTATATTTAAGGGTTCGCCTAAGCTGGGCGGTTACTATATCAAATAAGCCTTCACGCCTTTGCATGATACCAAGATGAAGCGTTTAAAAAGGTCGCTTTAAAACACACAAAGGAAATCCAAGTATGAAATCAGGCAAATTGGAAAAAAGTCTGATAAATTTGAGAAAGGCGACCGATCGTTTCGCAGAAGCGCTGCAGGAACCGGAATCGTCCATTGTTATGGATGCCACGATCCAGCGGTTTGAATTTACATATGAATTGATGTGGAAAACACTGAAAATCTTCTTAGAGGATATCCATGGAATCCGAGCAATATCCCCGAGACTCGTTTTCAAGGAAGCATATGCCCTTTCGATTATCGAACAGGAGGATATTTTTTTAGAAATGATTCAATCCAGAAACTTACTGTCACACACATATAATGAAGAACAGGCAGAACAAATCTATAAAAAATGTCCTTTATATTTATCAGCGATAAAAGAGTTGTATCAGCGGATATCGGTGTTCTGAACCATTAAAAACGCAACTTAAAAAATCAATAAAGGCGGGCTCTAAGTTTTTTATCTATATTAAAGCCGCTTAGCTTAGTCCGCTCTCAGAGACGCCTTTATTCGAAATAAATACGCTTTGTGTCTTAATGCCGTTGTGAGATAATGTACGAGAACAGGAATAAAAATGAAGGAAGATATCCGCTGGAAGCAGCGGTTTCAAAATTATAAAAAAGCGCTGGATCGACTCAGGGAAGCCGTCTTGCTTCACAAGCAGCGACCTTTATCCAATATAGAGCGTCAGGGCTTTGTTAAAGCTTTTGAATTCACCCATGAGCTGGCCTGGAAAGTGATGAAGGACTATTTTCAATACCAGGGAAATACCCACATCACAGGATCAAGAGATGCAACCAGGGAATCTTTTCAGAATCAGCTGATTACAGATGGTGAAAGCTGGATGGGTATGATCAACACACGGAACAGAGCAGTACACACATACGATGATGTCATGGTTGACGATATCATATTGAAGGTTGCAGACATCTATTACAACCTTTTTGTCGACTTTGAAAAGGTCATGGAAAAATTAGCCCATGGAAAATAAACTTTCCTGCTTCGGATTACCTTCAGAGAGCATTCAAAAAATTCATGGTGTGTTTAAATCCTATCCTGAAATTAAACGGGTTTGCATTTACGGCTCCCGAGCCAAAGGCAATTATCATACCGGTTCTGATATTGATCTGGTCATCATGGACGACCTTATAAAGGATTCCCGATTGAATAAACTGGAGATAGATCTTGATGATCTTCTGCTGCCCTATAAACTGGATCTTACAGTATTCCAAACAATTCAAAACCAGGATCTTATTGATCACATTAACCGGGTCGGTATTCTTTTTTATACCAAATTTATCTAAATTCAGCCTCGCACAAAGGCACAAAGCCGCAAAGAAAAAACCACCCTTTGTGCCTTAGTGTCTTTGTGCGAGAAAAAAATGACAGAAAACGATATAGCAAAATTAATAGTAGACGCATCTATCCAAGTCCATAAAGAACTTGGCCCGGGGCTTCTTGAAACCGTATATGAAGTCCTGCTGAAACACGAACTCGAATCAAGGGGCCTGAAAGTGGACCGGCAAATTCCCATTCCCATAAATTATAAAGGAATAAAATTCCAACAGGGCTTCAAGGCGGATCTCATTGTTGAGGATAAAGTCATCATAGAACTGAAATCCGTGGAAACCATTTCAAAAGCACACAAAAAACAGGTACTCACATACCTGAAACTGACTGATAAAAAACTTGGTTTTCTCCTCAACTTCGGTGAGGCACTAATGAAAGACGGAATTACCCGCCTAATCAACGGAACCATCCAATAAAACCCTTTGTGGCTTAGTGTCATTGTGAGAGCTTTAATTAATAAATTTTGTGTCCTATTGTCTTTGTGCGATAATATGGAGAGTATAAAATATCTTCTAAAGAGTTTATGGAATCTTGGACAGCAGAAGACCTTGAAGGAAAAGATATGGAATATGTAGAATGGTCAGGAGAGTATAATTTGTGGAAAAACCTGAATGAACGCCTGGCCACAATCACGGATATTACCTATGCAGCGCCAGCACTATCTTGATTATTTTCGAAATTCAATTGAAAAATTTTAAGTCTTTGGACTTTCGGAAAAAACAGAGATCAAAGAGGAAATACGGCCACGCAAACAGGCGGTTATTAACATCCATGTCAGCCTGATATCGCTAAACTTGTGGGTGAGATTATAGATAGTTTTTGAGGATATTTAACATCACTTTCCGAGATTTATCATCGGGTCGAATTCGAATAATTACTTTTCCTCACACAAAGCCACAAAGNNAGACATTAAAAAGAGGGAGATAACATGTTTGCCAAAAAAATAATTACAGAGACGGATCACACAGGAAAGGTAAAAAACATGCCCTTGCTCCCCCCCAATAAGCAATTTGAGATTATTATTCTGGATCTAAATGAAACAAAAGCAATAAGAGGAAAAAACAAAAGAGAACCACATCCTGATTTAAAAGGTAAGGTAAAAATTTTAGGAGACGTAATCAATACCACATCACAAGATATGTGGGATCTACCTACATGATTGTTTTAGACACCCATATATGGTTGTGGTGGATAAATAATGACCTCAAACGGTTGAAACCAAATCAACATGACATTATCAACAATGCTGATATGGTTTCTGTATCAGCGATAAGTTGTTTTGAGGTTGCTTGGCTTGCTCAGCATGGCCGCATCAATCTGAATTGTAAAATTATTGATTGGTTTGATAAAGCCCTTGCCGGGTCTGGGATTGAAGGATTACCGATCACACCCGAAATTGCCACAAAAGCTGTTCAGTTACCGGAGCATCACAGTGATCCGCAAGATAGAATTATAATGGCCACAGCCATTTCTTCAAATGCAAAGCTTATGTCAGTAGACCAGAAGTTCAAAAAGTACGATGAGTTAAAAGAAATTTTGATATAATTCTTTTATATGAAAGTATCGAGTTTTGAGCATTGAGTAGTGAGATTTAAAACAAGCTGTTTTTCTCACTACTCAATACTCACATCTTTCATTGTTTGTTGTGTCCGATAGGGCATGGGGGTTATAAAGAAATCTCTCTTTGTGCCTTAGTGGAAGATTAAAAAATCCTTTGTGTCTCCGTGTCTTTGTGCGATCATTTATCAGTGCCGTAGGTAAACAAAAAAAGAGCAGCAACATGAATCAATCACAAGAAAAACTCAAGATGACGACGGAGGAATACCTAAAGTTTGAAAGAGCTTCCGAAATCAAGCATGAGTATTATGCTGGTGAAATTTTCGCCATGACAGGCGCAAAGGTAAATCACAACCGGATTGGCAGTAATATTAATCGATTTCTTGGAAACCAGTTGGCAGACAGGTCCTGTGATGTTTTCTTAAGCGACATGAGAGTCAAGATTCAGAAAGTTGATAAATATACCTATCCTGATGTGGTTGTTGCTTGTGGTGATCTTGAATTGGAAGATGAAAAATTTGATACCTTATTGAATCCAGTTGTTATCATTGAGATCCTTTCAAATTCCACTGAATTATATGATAGAGGTGAGAAATTCGCACATTATCGGCTCATCCCTTCACTTCAGGAATATATTATAGTATCTCAATACCATTGTAAGGTTGAAAAATTTATTCGTGGAGATGACGGTATGTGGCGTATATTTGATCCGTATACAAATATTGACACAAAAATCAAACTTGAATCTATTGATTGCCAGTTATTACTTTCCGAGATTTATCATCGGGTCGAATTCGAATGATTAATTTTTCTCACACCAAGACACAAAGAGATGATTTCTTTTCTTCGTGGCTTAGTGTCTTTGTGCGATAATAAAAACCGAATACATTGATTGTAAAAACAGTATCCAATTTAGATAAAGAGGCCTGGGACAATTATGTCCTTTCTCACCCCGACGGCATTGCTTATCAGCTTTTTGCATGGCAGGAAGCGGTTAAAAAAGCCTATCGGTTTCAACCTCTTTATCTCATGGCACAATCAAAAAATCAGGTAAAAGGTGTACTCCCGTTAATATACTTCAATATACCTTTTAAAAGGGAGCTTATTTCGCTTCCGTACTGCGATGCAGGGGGACCACTGGCAGAGGATCCTGCCACTGAAACAATTTTGTTGAGACAGGCATTAAAGATAGCCCCCTCAGCAAAAGTGGTCATTCGATCAACCCGATCATTTGCCAATCTGTCACCGGATAAAACGCTCTGTAAACAAAAGGTCAGGATGATTTTGTCTTTACCAAAGTCCTCTGATAAGCTGCTTAATTCATTTAAAGCCAAACTTCGAAGCCAGATTAATAAAGCTTATAAAAACGGTCTTACATCAATCATCGGTTCGACAAATCTGCTAAATGATTTTTACTCCGTCTTTTCGGAAAATATGAGGGACTTGGGGTCTCCTGTTCACAGCAGGGAATGGATTTCATCCATATTAAAAGCCTATGCAAACCGAGCACATGTTTCGGTCGTATATATGCCGAACGGCCGCCCTGCTGCCGCAGGAATTATACTGTGCCATCCAAAAGTTGTTTCTATCCCCTGGGCATCCTCTTTACGCCGGTTTAATACGAGCAATCCCAATATGATGCTTTACTGGTCCTTTTTAAAATTTGCCGCAGATAACGGTTATCCTGAATTTGATTTTGGTCGTTCCACACCGGCTGAAGGAACATTTCATTTTAAAAAGCAATGGGGAGCAGAACCGGAAGGCCTTCATTGGGCTGACTTCAGCCCTACAGGATTCCTGATGGGCAATCTCAACAGACCAGCCACAGAGCCCCTAACTCCGGATCACGGAAGAATACGACCGTTAGTAGAATCCGTTATTCAGAGAATGCCGCTATCTTTTTCCAAAGCATTTGGCAATATGACAAGAAAATATATTACACTATGAGTAAAAGATAAAAGAGCCATGGACCTCTCCTTTGTTATTCTGACGTGGAATTCCGAAAAATATATCTCAAAATGCCTTTCATCCATTGTTATATCCCTTGAATCCAGTTATTTGAGTTATGAGGTATTAATAGTTGATAACGGTTCCCAGGATAACACGATAAATATCATTGAAGCACAAAAAGACATTAACATCCGGCTGATAAAGTTGGACTGGAATACCGGAACCACCTATTCGAGGAATCTTGCCGTACAAAGAGCCATAGGAGAATTTATCTGCATCATGGATTCTGATGTAGAACTTCAGCCAGGCACCATAGAAAAACTGATTACAAATTTAAAAAAAAATTGCCTATTAGGAATTGCTGCGCCCAAATTGATTTATCCTAACGGCAGACGTCAAAAGACAACAGATCACTTTCCAACAATTCAGAGAAAGATAACCCGTTATTTTTTCTTAAGGAAGATTGAAAAAACCGAAGAAACTGACAAAAAGTCCAATACGGTCCATGAGGTTGACTATGCAATATCCGCTTTATGGGTTCTTAAAAAAGATATGATCAATAAGATTGGGCCACTTGATGAGAATATCATATATTCACCAGAAGACGCAGATTACTGTCTGAGAGTATGGAAAGCAGGGTATCACATTTTGTACAATCCTGAAGTTTTTGCTGTTCACCATACCCAGGAAATCACCAGAAGTTTTAAATGCAGCAAGGCAACAGTTGAACATATAAAAGGACTGTTCTATTATTTCCGTAAGCATCGATATTATTTCCGAGCCCCGGTTTTTAAAAACAAATGAAAATATTACACATCCTGAATCATAGTTTTCCCCTATTAGACGGTTATGCATCAAGAAGCCAGAATATTTTAAACGCCCAGAAAAATATGGGATGGACGCCTATTGTTCTGACATCTCCCAAACATGAAAATGATTTAAAGGGGAAATGTCCGAAAAAGGAAAAAATCGGTGAACACACTTTTTACCGGACAGGGAGAAATCCTTTTGAAAACATCCCGTTATTATCAGAAGGATTTCTATTGCTGTTACTGTTCGTCAAGTTGGTGCAGGTTATAATCATTGAAAAACCAGACATCCTTCATGCCCATTCACCCGTTTTGAATTACCTGCCGACTTGGATAATAGGAAAAGCGTTCAATCTGCCTGTCCTCTATGAAATTCGGGCATATTGGGAAGATGCAGGTGTAGATCAAGCAACCTATAAAGAGCAGTCACTGAAATATCGCTTTGTCCAGTCCCTTGAAACCTGGGCTTGCAAACAAGTAAGGCATGTCGCAGTGCTATGCGATGGCATCCGTAAAGATTTGATGGTAAGAGGAATCAAATACAAAAAATTAACACCGGTATTCAATGGCATTCATTCTGAAAATTTTACTCCCTGTAAACCGGATACTGAGCTGGTAGAAAAGTGGGGGCTTAAAGACAAAAAAGTCATCGGCTTTATCGGCTCATTTTTCAGATGGGAAGGCCTTGATCTATTAGTTGAAGCCTTTGCCAAACTCGTACCGAATCATCCGGATTTGATACTCCTGCTTGTAGGCGGGGGAGAGGAACAAAAAAATCTGCAACAGCAGGTTTTGTCTTTGGGTCTGGAAGAAAGAATTATCATGCCGGGCAGGGTTCCCCATCATCAGGTAAAAGGTGTTTACGCCATGATGGATATAATGATTTATCCCCGGTATTCCGTTCGGTTAACAGAACTTGTTACCCCGTTAAAGCCTCT
>NZ_DDYV01000151.1:0-10946 GCF_002348205.1 Desulfobacter sp. UBA2225
GATCTTCCATGTTGTTGGACGGCAGGAATGATAAAAGCTGCTTGATCTGTTCAATACAGTCTTCATCAGACTCACAGGCGAACTGGGCTACCCCGGACTTTTCGTTATGGGTCATGGCACCGCCAAGTGCCTCGAAGGAAATTTCCTCACCGGTGACCGCCTTGATAACGTTGGGCCCGGTGATGAACATATAGGAAGATTCCTTGACCATAAAGATAAAATCGGTCATGGCCGGAGAATACACTGCCCCGCCGGCCGTGGGACCCATAATGGCCGAAATCTGAGGAATCACACCCGAAGCCGAGGAGTTACGAAAAAATATTTCGCCGTAACCGGACAAGGCGTCAATCCCCTCCTGAATCCGGGCACCCCCGGAATCGTTCATGCCGATAACCGGTGCGCCGGCTTTTATCCCCAGATCCATGACTTTGCATATCTTTTTAGCCTGCATTTCGCCCAGAGATCCGGCCGAGGCCGTAAAATCCTGGGCATAGGCAAAGACCAGACGACCGTCCACCTTTCCATGACCGGTGATGACACCGTCTGCGGGAATTTCCTTGGTTTCCATGCCAAAATTGCTACACCGATGGGTCACAAACATGTCCAGTTCCCTGAAGGTTCCGGCGTCAAACAGCAGGTTAAGACGCTGCCTGGCGTTAAGAACGCCTTGCTCACGCCGTTTAGCCAGGGCTTTTTCACCGCCCATGGCCTTGATCTTTTTCTCTTTCTGCCTTAATTCCTGAATTTTGTCGGAAGAGACTCCCATAATTCCTATTTCTTCTTAAAATTTTATAGTTGTATAAGTGCTTTGTTTATTTGACTGTTTTTCTCAAACTGAAGAAACCTAAGACACCGGGATTAAAACATCACGGTGTCAGGGTAAATCGCCATGCGCAAAACCACGTTTCAGGATGGGGATCCGGCGGGCACCCGATACATTCGGTTTTAATTCTGTCATCAACGCCTTCGGCAAAACGGGCGTATTCAACAAGACCGCCGGACTTGCAGGGATAATCATCCAGGCCCTTGCGCATTCTTGCCCGCTGGACCCTGCATTCATTCATCTGAAAAATAAAACTGTCGGAAGTTTCCTCTACAATGCTCTGCTCGTTGATAAATGCGTACATCCTCAAATTCAGCGCTTTTTTCAACCCCTCAAGTCCAGGATGTTTGCCCAGACCCAGAATCTTTTTTATGCGGTGGGCTTCGAAGGGGGAAAAACGGGCCCAGCAGGAGTCATTGCACCGTTTGGCATCGTTCATGCCGTGCTCAAACTCCACAGCCTGAAACCAGACCCCGTCATTGGCCAGCCAGGCTTTTCCCACGGCTGCCATCAATTTTTCGGTTGTAGCGTCATCCAGAGACATCAACGCTTTGGGCATGCCCTGTTCCAGTTCAAAACCCAATGTGCTGGACAGATGTTTCATGAGGCTGGCAATTGAAGATTGTGTGGCCTTATCCAGCGCGGTAAGTGCCTTTTCCATCCCCATCTGGTGCTGAACCTCATTGAACCAGAGGCCGTAGTGGACAACAATACGGGTAAACATGTCGATCAGTTGGGTTTTCTGCATATCAGGGGTAAGATCCTGAGCTTGGAACGGAGTTGAATCTTGCATGAATCGTCCTCCTTGTTAAACGTTTGCCCACAAATTACTCAAAGTCTGACCCTGTGTCAAGATGCTTTGTTCAACAGAACAGGGTAACCGAATATAGCTTTTTTTAATCTATTTTCTTGTTTTTTTTACCACGAAGGAGCCGAAGTTCACGAAGATATCAGGGACTTAAACTTTTTCTCCTTCGTGATCTTCGTGGTGAATTAAATGATAAAACGTATTTGATATTTACATTACTTTTACATCCGAATGTTCTAAATTTTAAAAAAGCATCAAGGCGGGCGGGGATCCGGGCATTCCGAAAAAAAAGAAATGTTCCCAACACAAATCCTGCCAGGGTGCCGGATACCCACCCGGTATAAGCAGTCAGTTCCAGGAGCATGACAAACTGCCGGGTCAGACGTTTCCGGGTAAAGGACATCCCTGATTTTGGATATATGAAACAAATAATGATCATTTGACCATTATTTTTTATTGACACCACGGCATAGCGACCTATATTATGGTCAAATGATCAAAACAAAAAAAAGAGTAGTACTCAGACAAATTATTGATGAGGGGGTAAAGTTAGCTGAAATAAACTGATCGCAGTCAGTGGGACAAGATATTACAACATCCGGGGAGCAGGCCGTTGAAGATGCAGCCGGCCCCCTTAACAGACAGGGTGAAAAACCCTGGTAAAAATAAAAATGAAAGGAGAAAATGTCATGACAGGATTTAATCAGAGAGGACCACAAGGATTGGGACCCATGACCGGAAGGGGTCTTGGTATTTGCGGAAACCGCAACATGGCCGGTGCCGGATATGGTGCAAGTTATGGAGCCGGATATGGCGGTCAGGGATACGGTCGTGGATTTGGCGGTGGAGGCCGTGGTATGGGTCGCGGCATGGGCCGTGGATTTGGTTTCGCTGGTGCCCCTGTGTCCGGGCCGGCAAATGAAGCTGCGCTCCAGGACAGGGCCAGGATGCTGGAAGAGGAGCTCAACGCCATTAAGGCCCAGCTCAATACCACATCCGAGGACGAATAATCATAGATACAGCCCCGGGTAAAAAGGGAACCCTTTGTCACCCGGGGCATCTACAAAAAAGAAATCAGCCGTCGGGCGGCAACTCCGACGGCTGATTTCTTAAGGATAATAAGGAGGTTATTCAGCCAGTTTTTTCGAATTCAAAATTGGCATTAGAAACAACCTACCATAATTCTATAATTTGTCAATAAAAAAGTTTTTCTGACATAACTTTATCTGATTTTTGCCAAAATGCGCGATGCCCATTTGTCATCACCCAGACGACCTTTAACGCTGGTGCCTAACTGAGATAATGTATCATTGGTCAAGGCATTGCGCTCGGCATCTTCATACACAGCAGCCGCGTTCTCTGCATCCTGGGCGTCGATCAAAAAGGTTTCAGCCAAAAAGACCTGGTCGCTGAATTCGGTCAATTTCTGGCGACCCAGGACCAACAGTTCTGAAAGCATGGTCTTGTCCGCAGTCTGCTGTTTCACCAACGCCACCAGACCCGCATAATCCTGCTTGGTGCGGCAAAGGCCTTCGGCGGATTTATACAGATCCAAAGCCCATTCCCTGTTTCCAAGCAGTTTCAGGATAGCACTACCTGCAAAGGTATAGTCGTAAACGGTCTTGGCCTTGCCGGCTACGGCACCCACAAGTTTTTGTGCCCACTCTTTGTCCTTAAACTTCTCAATGGCTACAGCGGCAAGCTTGATGAGATCGCCGTTGCCGGCAGCCTTTGTCTCTAAACCTTCATAGATCTGTTTTACCCAGGCACTGTCCCCAAGGGTATCCTGGATGGCATTGGTCAGGGTATTGTAATCACCAAAGCTCTTGCATTTGCCCAGAAGTGCCGTATAGATCTCTTTGATCCATTCCGCATCCTTAAGATCAGCATGAATGGCGGCAGCCAGCTTGATGAAATCGCTGAAATGAATGGTAAGTTTTTCGGACTTTTTGTACAGTTTGGCTGCATAAAAGGTATCACCCGTGGCTTTAACCACTTCACCGGCCAGGATGCGCATGGGTGTACAAGTTTTGATCTCATTTTCCTGGAGGGCAAAATCATCGTACAGTTTTCCGAACTCTTCACGTTTGGCTTTCTGAAAAGCAATGGCGTCTGTCCATGCTTTGTCATCCTTGGCCACCTCAAGAATGGCACCAGCAGTTTTAAGGAAATCCGCATTATTTTTCACGGCAGCCTGGGCCTGTTTCAATACAGGCAGGGCAGCAGCGGTATCACCCAAATCCTTGGCCATGGCCAGGGCCATGGAAACCAGCTGTGTACAGTCGGGATTAGTGGCGGCGGCTTTCTGGTAAACACCTGAAGCAAAGGCTTTCTCACCGGTATTCTCGAAACTTGCCTTGGCCAGTTTGAGGTATTCATCAAACTTTGTATACTGGGCTTCTGCTTTCTTATATACAGACAAGGTAAATTCATTGTCATCCAGCTGTTCCTTGACGATTACGGCAAACTTGAGCAGTTCATCCCCTTTTTCCAGGGACCCAACGGCTTTTTCATAAATGGCCCGGGCAAAATCCTTATCACCCAGATCTTTTATTGCGCCTGCGGCAAGGGCGCTGAATCCGTCAGCCGTAGTGGCGGCAGCGATGCCTTTTTCGTAAATCTCCTTGGCCTGATCCTTATCCTTGGTGCTGTCCAGGATGGATTTGGCAAAGGATACAAAATCTTCCGGTTTGGTACATTTTGCAAAAGCCTTGTCCATAACCTGTTTGGCCATGTCCGGATCGGTTTTTATCAGCTGGTTGCTCAGATTGAGGAAGTCGGTGAGCTTGGTGCATTTGCCCATGGCAGCCTCATTCATCTCCTTGGCCATATCCTCCAGGCCAAGTTTACCTGCAGCAGAGCCAAGGCCGATGAAATCTGCCGCACTCATGCACAGCATTTTGGCGTTGGAAAGAAAATTGCCCACCACGTCATCGTCACCGATAATCTCTTTGGCCGCCTCGGCGTAAACCACGGCCTCATCATAGGTCTGGGCCCATTCAGCACCCGCTTCCATCAGTTCAACCGCCCAGTCCTTGTCATCCAGGCCTGCTACGATCTCTTTGGCCACACCAATATACTCTTCCGGTGAATCACAGCTTTCCGCTTTCTCTTCCAGTTCTTCTTTGAGTCCCATAATCTCTCCTTATTTGGTTTTGTTTAATGATTTACGGGTATTATTCGTCAATTAATTATTTTTAACGGGAAACGCCCGTCAGCACGCAATCATTCCATGGGGTAACCAGAAATATATAAACTTCCACGACTCTAATAACATACTGATATAAAAACAGACAATGGGGATTTTGAATAAAGTTAAATTTTTTAAGGATCGAAGATGGAATAAACTGGCCAAAATTACGCCGACCAGTATAAAACCTGCAGAAAAACATTTGATTGTGAACGCCCCTTGAGGAAATCTATCACAGGGTCGAATTTAAAGAGCTGGTATCCCGGTATAGAGATTTGAAGGCTGCCGATTTTAAAATCGGCAGCCTTTTATAATTCAGGCAGTTTTATATGTATAACTTTTTTAATTTAGAATGCGATTGCCCAAGCAGCACCGAAGTAGAAAGTTTCATCCTCACCGGTTTCTCTCTCATCAATCATACCTACTTCAGGGGTAACCGTAACACCCGGAGCCAGGGTAATGGGAGCCTGCAAATAATAGGACTGAGCAATATTACTTTCGCTTCCGGTCCAAGCATTATCATCAATTTCATCATGGATATAACCATAACCGGCTTCAAGGGTGAGCATGTCATTAACGGCGAAAGTCACACCAATGGTACCGCCAATGGATTCACAATCGTAAACCTCATTACCGTCATACATGGCCAGTCCTTGGTATCCAGTGGCACTATCAACACCCATATTACCCATATTCTGGCCCCATACAAATGTAGCAAAGACACCAAATGCACCAAAGTTCAACTGTGTACCAAGGCCAATCGTGTAGGCATCAATATCTTCATTATCATCAATTTCAAACGTGTTATAACCACCGGCAATCTGGAACTCACCCATATTAAAAGTAGATTTGTAACACAGCGCGATCATGGGGATTGCAGCTTGTGTATCGTAGAGCGCAATATCATCGTTTGTAAGAAAAGCCGGTGAAACCCAGGCATTTTTTTCAGGATCTATCACAGCAATAGAAAAATCGCCAAAAGTCAATTTTACTTGAGTAATCTCGCTCTGGTCAAAATCACCGAATCCACCAAGACCAAGATCTTCCTCTTCCCCAGCCACAAGTTGATTGGAGTAAGCAACATTGATTGGGGAAAGAGCCTTACCAACCGTCAGGATGCCGGAACCAAAATTCCATTCACCATAGAGCAAAACAATATCAGTCACGCCATCCGCCGTACCATATTCAAAACCAGCAGTCAGCTGATCGGATACTTTTACTTCGGCACCAATTGCGGCGGCTTCATACAGACCTTCAATAAACTCGGTATCGCCGTCGTCCCCACCAATTTCGTCGGTTTCAAACCAAACCGTATAAATCTTAGCTTCCCCGTAAAAATTCCATTCTGCTGCATACGCAGGACCTGTCACCAGCGCGAGTACCAAAGCAGCTACAATAATTTTTTTCATTTTTTCTCCTTTTAGGATTTAAAAACATTACATCCAAATAACCTGAGTGATTCGTAGCAATCACCATAAAGTAATGATAGACTAACTATATTCAGAAAGGGTTTCTTTTCATACTGCACAAAGTTTGTCAATCAATATTTAAAAGTATACGCCTTTGCCAAAACATATTGACGATATAATCCGGCTCCATTATTCTTACCATGCGTCAATCGGAAGCGCCCCCTGTCTTTATTTTTAAGGCTTTCAACGCCAAAGGATTTGGTTCATGCCAAAACGCTTTTTTTTTCTGTCAGACACCCCTTGGTCAGACATCTGTCTGATTTTTATTTTTATTACACTTTTCACAGGCTGCAAAGCCGTGGGACCGGACTACAAACCGCCGGATCTTTTCCCTGAAGGATCCTGGCATGCCCCTATGCAAAAGGGGTTGGCCCAAGCACCGGCGGCCCCTGAACAGCTGGCGCAATGGTGGACGGTACTCGACGACCCGGTGCTTACGGAGCTGATTTCCCGTGCGGTTCAAAACAACCTGGATATAAAACTCGCCCTGGAGCGCATTCGCCAGTACCGGCTGCTCAAGGGAATTGAAGAGACAGACAGGCTGCCCACCGTCAATGCCTCGGGCGGGGCCTCCTGGACCGGCACCAGCAATGAGGACGGCACCGGCACCACTACAAAATCTTACAGCGCCGGCCTGGATGCAAGCTGGGAAATTGACCTGTTCGGGCGGATCCAGCGCGCCATTGAAGCTGCTGACGCAACGCTTTCAGCCAAACAGGAGGCACTGCGGGACGCCCTGGTCAGTCTTGTGGCGGATCTTGCAGACAGTTATATTAATGTACGCACGGCCCAGATACGCCTGAATGTGGTCCGGCAGAGCATTGACTCCCAAGCTGAATCCTTCCAGCTCACCCAGTGGCAGAACCAGGCAGGCCTGACCGATGAACTGGATGTCCACCAGGCCCGGTACAGCCTGGAAAGTGCAAAAGCCCAGATTCCCGCCCTTGAATCCACCCTGTCCGACGCCATGAACCGGGTGGCCGTACTCTCGGGTCTTGCCCCCGGCACCCTGAACGAAAAACTGGCATCGCCCCACCCCCTGCCCGCTTTACCGGCGACCATTGCCGTGGGTCTTCCCGCAGATGCCCTGCGAAGACGACCCGATATCAGAGAGGCCGAATACGAACTCGTTGCGCAGACCGCCCAGGTTGGGGTGGCCACGGCAGACCTTTACCCCAAACTGACCCTGTCCGGCTCCATTGGTGTGGATGCCCTAAGTGCTGCCGCACTCATTGACAATACCTTAGATCCATCCCACTGGGCGCGCTCCCTGGCCGCAAGCCTGTCCCAGACCCTGTTTGACGCAGGCAGCATCCGTAAAAATATCGAGGTCCAAAACTCTTTGCAGAAACAGGCCCTAATCCAGTACGAAACAGCTATCCTGTCCGCCCTGGAGGAGGTGGAAAATTCCCTGGTGGCCTATGCCAAGGAACAGATCCGGCTGGAACACCTGACGGTTGCGGCCCAACAGGCCCTGATTGCCGAAGACCTGGCCAAAAAGAAATACGAATCCGGCCTGATTGATTTCACCACGGTGCTGACATCCCAGCAGACCGTATTATCCTATGAAAGTGATCTTGCGACAAGCCAAGGGAGCTGTGTCTCCAACCTGATCACACTTTACAAGGTCCTTGGCGGGGGCTGGACCCCGATCGCATCCGACGCCCCCAAAGGCGGACAAAACAAGTCTCAAATAGAGTCAACCCCCTAACATCTCTGGAGTTCCCATGGATTTAACCGATGATATCAATGCCACTTTAAAAAACACCGGCCCCAGAAAAAAGGGCAAAAAGCGTATCTTTATAATTCTTTTGATTCTGATTGTCGCCGCAGCAGGGGCATATTTTCTTCTGGAGTCCAAAGGCCGACCGGACGAGGGTATGGGGGTGGATCCAGGCATCACGTTTAAGACATCTCCGGCCGCAATCACCGATATTCACGTAACGGTTTCCGCCACTGGCACCCTGGAACCCACCAATGAGGTGGAGGTGGGCAGTGAATTATCCGGCACCATCCAGGAGGTTTTTGTGGATTACAATGACCGGGTCACCGTAGGCCAGCTCCTGGCCCGGCTGGATATCACGGATCTGCAGGCCCAGGTGCGCAAAAGCAGGGCATCTCTGGCATCGGCCCGGGCATCGGTACGCCAGGCCCAGGCCACGGTGGAAGAGACCGACCGGAAATTAAAAAACCTAAAAAAAGTCCGGGAATTGAGCGGCGGCAAGGTCCCGGCCCAGACCGATATGGATGAAGCCCGGGCCAACTACACCCGGGCCCTGGCCGACCGCGCCATGGCCGAGGCAAGTGTCGCCGAGGTCCAGGCATCTTTGGACAGCACCTTAACCGAATTGTCCAAGGCGGATATCATCTCCCCCGTAAACGGGGTGGTCCTGACCCGGGACATTGAAAAGGGGGCGACCGTGGCCGCCTCATTTGAGGCCCCGGTGCTGTTTACCCTGGCAGAAGATTTAACCAAAATGAAGCTGAACGTGGATGTGGATGAAGCAGACATCGGTGTGGTCAAGGAAGGACTTGACGCCCGCTTTACCGTGGATGCCTATCCCAAACGCAAATTTGAAGCAAAAATACTGCAAGTTCGGTTCAATGCCACCACCACGGACGGGGTGGTCACCTATGAAACCATCATGACCTGTGACAACGCCGATTTAGCTTTGCGCCCCGGCATGACGGCCACGGCAGACATTATTGTTAAGCAGGCCGACCAGGTATTGTCCGTACCCAGTAGCGCCCTGAGATTCTCAATGCCCAAGCCCGAAGAGAACAAAAGCAGCCCATCGCTGTTAAGGATGTTCATGCCCGGCCCACCCAGGCCCGGCGACCGGTCGGCCAAACATGTCACCATCACAGGCGGCAATAACCAGGATACCATATGGATTCTGGACAAAAACAAGCGGCCAAGGCCTGTACCTGTAAAAACAGGCTTAAGTGATGGCATCAACACCCAGATTCTGGAAGGCGAGATCACCCGGGCCTCTGAAGTGATTGTTTCCGCAACCACAAAGGGAAAATGACGCCATGGCTGAAAAAGGACACCCTTTGATCTCCCTGACCCGGGTCACCAAGGCCTACGGCAGCAACGAAGCCAGGATCTTTGCGCTGCGCGGCATTGACCTGACCATTGACTCCGGGGAATTTATTTCGGTGATGGGGCCGTCAGGCTCGGGCAAATCCACCTGCATGAACATCCTTGGATGCCTGGATACCCCCACATCGGGCCAGTACACCTTTGGCGGGGTGGAAGTCAGCCATATGAGCCGCAAACAACTCGCCACCCTGCGCAGATTTTACCTGGGCTTTGTATTCCAGGGATTCAACCTGCTGAACCGGACCACGGCCATGGAAAATGTGGAACTGCCCCTGGTGTACAGGGGAATACCGCCTAAAGAACGCAAAGCGCTGGCGCGCAAGGCTCTCGAACAGGTGGGGCTTGCAGGACGCGAAGCCCACACCCCCGGCGAGCTCTCCGGGGGACAGCAGCAGCGGGTGGCCATTGCCCGCGCCATTGCCACCACCCCGTCGGTATTATTTGCCGACGAACCCACGGGCAACCTGGACATGGCCAGAAGCCATGAGATTATGGAACTTTTAAAACAATTGAACCGGGAAAAGAAAATCACCGTGGTCATGGTCACCCATGAATCAGATATGGCCGCATACTCGGACCGAATTGTTTACTTTGTGGACGGCCGGGTGGCAGACATTGAAAACGGGCATGCCTCGACAGGAAAAGGAGGTCAGGACCGATGATCTGGAACACTTTTATCCTGGCTTTGCGGGGCATCCGGCGCAATGTCATGCGCTCGGTGCTCACCATTTTAGGCATCATCATCGGCGTGGCCGCCGTGATCACCCTTGTGACCATCGGCAACGGCACCACGGCCCAGGTGACCCAGCAGATCGCGGCCATGGGCACCAATGTACTGCTCATTAGCCCGGGCCAGCGCCATGGACCCGGCGCGGCCTCGAGCGCTCCGAGTTTTTCCGTTAAAGATGTCCAGGCCATTGAAGAGCATATCACTGATCTGGCCGGTGTGGCCCCGTCCGTATCCGTATCTGCCGTGGCCGTGGTGGGCAACCAGAACTGGAGCACCACCATTACGGGCACCACCAACGATTTTTTTGCGGTACGCAACTGGACCATGAAAGCCGGACGAACTTTTTCCGAAAATGAGATCAACTCTGGACGAACCGTGTGTGTGGTGGGGGACACCCTCAGAGAGAACTTGTTTGGGGACGGGGAGCTTGTGGGGCAGAAACTTCGACTGGGCAAGGTATCCTGTCAGATCATAGGCCTTTTAGAGGCCAAGGGCAACTCCTCCATGGGCCGGGACCAGGATGATTGTGTGATCATGCCCATGAAAGCGGTCCAGCGCCGTTTTTCAGGCAACAAGGAGATCCCCTTTATCCAGGTGGCAGTAAAAAGCGACGCCTCCACCACTACGGCGTCAGCCGCCATCCAGACGCTTTTAAGAAAACGCCGGCATCTATCCGATAATGAAGAGGACAATTTCAGGATCATGGACACCAAGGAGCTTGCCACCATGCTCACCTCCACCACCAAAACCATGACCGCCCTGCTTGGTGCCGTGGCTGCGGTCAGCCTTCTGGTCGGGGGTATCGGTATCATGAACATCA
>NZ_DDYV01000050.1:0-17914 GCF_002348205.1 Desulfobacter sp. UBA2225
CAAGGCAAACAGATCATAGGCGTACCGCCACAGTATACTTCCCAGAAGTGTTCGGCCTGTGGTCAAATTGTCAAGAAATCCTTGTCTGTTCGTACGCATCGTTGCTCATGCGGTTTTGTTGCAAACCGCGATCATAATGCAGCCATAAACATTTTGCGTGTCGGGCTGGACACGTTAGCGACCTCGGTCGCTTAGAAGCCCCCTTCTGAATCTTTGATTCAGGAGGGGAGCAGTCACACCAATAGGTAAATAAAATACTATGCACACGGTCTTCACCCAAGTCAGAAATGCATTGGGCAAACCCTATGACGATCTTCACTTTCTATTGAAGTGCTTTAAAGAGGTGCTGGAGGAAAATAATCAGCAGAAGCTGGTTGGTTTGCTTCCATGGATAAACGCTACACTTCCCTCAGATTCAGACCTAACAAGCAATGAATACATCCATATGATGTCGATGTGTTTTCAGCTGTTAAATCTGGTCGAGGTGAATGGAGCGGTACAAAGCCGTCGACGTAAAGAAGATGAAAACATGGCTCAGGTGAACGGACTGTGGGCGAATCAATTCCAATATTTGAAGTCCAAAGGTATCACCGAGTCCCAAATTCTAAATGTCTTGCCTAAAGTTTTGGTCGAACCGGTTTTAACTGCGCATCCGACAGAAGCCAAACGCCCTGTGGTGTTACAGGCATACCGTGGATTATATCTGTTGCTCGTTAAACGCGAGAACCAAATGTATACCCGGATTGAACAAGCGGACATTCGGCAGGAGATCAAACATATTTTGCATCGTTTGTGGCATGTTGGAGAGATCTATATTGAAAAGCCACAGCTGGAGTCGGAGCTGGACAATATTCTGCACTATCTGACCAATGTTTTTCCCAGTGTGATTATGATGCTGGACAAGCGTTTGCGTCAAGCCTGGAAAGAATCCGGATTTGATTCGAAATCGCTTAATAACTCGGATTTACTGCCGGTGCTCTCATTCGGAAACTGGGTTGGCGGAGACCGCGACGGCCACCCGCTGGTGACGCCGGAAATCACCATACAGACGCTTAAAAAACTGCGTATTCATGCGTTTTATATTATTAAAAATGAATTGAAAGACTTGGCGCAAAAGCTCAGTATCTATCTTAATATATCGGACGTGAGCAAGGATTTTGCTGCACGGATTAAAGAACTCCAAGAGGACGTTGGCGTTAATGCCGAAATTGAGCTCAAAGAACATACCGAGGAAATATTTAAAGCTTATGTACTGATGTTAATTCAGAAAATTCCGATTGATCTGAGCCGGGAATTCAACCTTGAATTAGAAGATAAGCCCAATAGTTACCGCAGTTCCATCAATTTGATTGCTGACTTAAACTTGCTATACGAGGAGCTGGAAAAATGTGGCATGGGCGAGATAGCCCATGTTGATGTTGGTCGGACAAAGCGAATTTTGAAAATCTTCGGTTTCCATTTAGCAAAATTGGATATTCGCCAAAACAGCGCCTATCATGAGAAGGCATTAAAACAGTTGATTACCGCATCGCTTGGGGCTGAAGCAGCGGCGCAGATTGACGCGTCACAGGAGGCAAGGCGCGCTTTCCTGGATCAGGAACTGAAAATCAACCGTCCGTTTTTGGTGCAGCATAACGACCTTGACCAAGAAGGACAAAATGTGATCGGGGCCTTTCAGGTTGTTAGTGATCATGTTCAACGTTACAGCCCCAATGCTTTCGGAAAATTGATTGTGAGCATGACCCGAAATACGGAGGATCTGCTTACAGTTTACCTGTTCCTGCGTGAAGTCGGTTTAATTATAAAAAATAACGATCAGCTGGGTGCGGTTCTTCCAGTTGTGCCGCTTTTTGAAACCATTGAAGACTTGAAGTTAAGCCCAGCCATTCTGGCCGATTATCTGTGCCATCCGATTGTAAAAAAAAGTTTGCAGATGCAGTCGTGTAACAATCCCAATGGTGAATTGATTCAGGACGTCATGATCGGTTATTCAGACAGTAACAAGGACGGCGGAGTTCTGGCGAGCGCCTGGTTCTTGCACGAGGCACAGAAAAAATTGACCCAAATAGGCGAAAAACACGGTGTGAAAATCCGTTTCTTCCACGGTACCGGTGGCAGCATCAGTCGTGGCGCGGGACCAAGTCATTGGTTCATCAAAACTTTGCCGCACGGATCAATAAATGGTAATTTTCGGGTTACCGAGCAAGGCGAGACCATTGAGAGAAAATATGCCAACCTGGTGAATGCAGCATATAATCTAGAGCTGATGGTTTCGAGTGTTACAGCACAAACCGTGTTACACGAAAATACCAAAGGCAAGCACGAAGAAGTTGAGAGTCTATTCCATCGCTTAGGTGATCGGGGGCGTCATTATTACCGACAGCTGATTTCCGATCCTGATTTTATCACCTTCTTTTCCCAGGCAACACCAATTGATGTTATCGAGTCGAGCAAAATTGGTTCTCGCCCGGCACGTCGTACCGGGAAACGCAGCATGGAAGACCTTCGGGCAATTCCTTGGGTGTTCAGCTGGTCGCAATCGCGCTTCAACATTACCAGTTGGTATGGTGTCGGCTCCACCTTGAATGAACTGAAAAACCAAAGCCCGAAGGCGTACGAAAATTTGCTTCATTTCGTTGAATACGATCCTTTTGCACGTTATGTGATGACAAATTTGGACAGTAGCCTGGCATCCACGGATGTGCGGATTATGGAAAAGTATGCTTCGTTGGTTCAAGAGGTGGAGATTCGTGACCGAATCATGGGGATGATTAAAAATGAACTGGACTTAACGCGTAAGATCGTGGTCGATGTGTTGAAACGACCAATTAACGAACGACGCATTAATCACTATTACTCAACCATACTCAGAGCCGAGGCGCTTAATAATTTGCATGATGCGCAGGTTGAATTGCTACAAAAATGGCGCGAAGCTAAAAACGCTAAGTCGAAAAAAGAGGACCATTATCTATTTGCCCTTTTGCAGTGTGTTAATGCAATTGCCAACGCACTCGGAACAACAGGTTGATCTGGAAAACAGATTTCAATTTTGCCGAGGCTCTTTTTATATAACGGCCATGTCTTGACGGACACAACAAACAATGAAAGATGTGAGTAGTGAGTATTGAGAAAACAGCTTGTTTTAAATCTCACTACTCAATACTCAATACTCATAACTTTCTTATAAAAAGCAATGCAGGGCTAAAAGGGCCGCTGTAGGCGCTTCTCCCTCTTGTTTCCTGTATCTTGTTTCTAATTTCTTGCAAATATCATTGAAAAACCTTGCTCAATTTGATTTAATCCATAGTTTATGATTATTTAATGGTATTCTAACCCGTTAAAGAAAGGGCGGCATGTTACCCGATATCAGCGGCATCATTATAATAGCCGGAAATTACGGCAGCGGCAAAAGTGAAACGGCCGTCAACCTGGCAGTCGTTTCCCGGCGGGCGGGAAAAAGTGTCAAGATAACGGATCTGGACCTGGTCAACCCCTATTTCAGAAGCAGGGAAGCCAAAAAGCCTCTGGAAGATTTAGGCGTGGAAGTGGTGCTTCCGGACAAAAAATACATGCATGCGGATCTGCCCATCCTTACATCTGCCGTGGCCGACATGATTAAAAATCCAGCCCAGGTGACCATTTTGGATGCAGGTGGCGATGGTTCAGGAGTGACTGTGCTTGCCGCCCTGGCAGATGTGCTTAAAAAAAGCCATGTCAAACTGCTGCAGGTCATTAACCCGTTGCGACCCAATACCAGCGATGTCCAAGGCTGCATTAAAATAAAGGCGCAGATCGAAGCCGCCGCAAAGCTCCCTGTCACGGGCCTGATTTCCAATGCCAACCTTCTTGACGAGACCACGCCGCAAATTATTTATGACGGTTACAATCTGGTGACCCGGGTATCCGAAGCCACCGGTCTTAATATTGAATTTATAACAGCGTCGACCAGGCTTATGCCCCAACTTGACACGGAACGGATATCCTGCCCGATCCTTCCCATTGACCGGTTGCTGGCATTCCCCTGGACACGCACTTAACACCAAGGAGTAATACTTACAATGGCATATAAACACATTATTGATGCCGAAAGGTGCAAAGGGTGCGGTCTTTGTGTGCATTTCTGCCCGAAAAACGTGCTTGAGATCACCGACAAGGTAAATGCCAAAGGGCATTTTCCGGCCTTCCAGGCCAGACCGGAGGACTGCATTCACTGCGCCATCTGCTGCACCATGTGTCCGGATGTGGCTATAAGTATAGTTGAAGAACAAAGTGCTTAATTTTTTATAACAGCCATGGGCTGACCTGACATATCAACTGCCAGGCATAGCCCACAACAAAGGTTGAAAGATCTGAGTAACGTACCCAGGCTTTCTTATAAAAGGACAAGAGAAAATGGCTAAAGTCTTAATGAAAGGCAATGAAGCAATCGGCGAAGCCGCCATCAGGGCGGGTTGTCTAAACTATTTTGCATACCCCATCACGCCCCAGTCGGAAGTCGCCGAATATCTGAGCAAACGCCTGCCCGAAGTGGGTGGTGTGTTTCTCCAGGGCGAAAGTGAAGTGGCCGTGGGGTATATGATTTTTGGCGCATCAGGCGCCGGAGAGCGTGTCATGACGACGTCATCATCTCCGGGCATAAGTCTGATGAGCGAAGCAATTTCCTATATTGCTGCGGCCGAGTGCCCGGCCGTATTTGTCAATATCATGAGAGGCGGCCCGGGGTTGGGCGGAATTCTGCCGTCCCAGGGTGATTATTTCCAGGCAACCAAGGGCGGTGGCCACGGGGACTACCATCTGATGGTCCTGGCACCCGACGGTGTTCAGGAAGCCGTGGAGATGACCATGCAGGCATTCACCCTGGCTGAAAAATACAGAAATCCCGTCATGATCTTGGGTGACGGCATGATCGGTCAGATGATGGAACCGGTGGAATTTCGCGATGATCTGAAAACCGAACCCAGCAATAAGGATGACTGGGCCACCAACGGTATGTCTACCCGAAAGAGCAAAAAGCCGAATCTGGTGAAATCTCTGTTCCTGGATTCGACTGAATTGAACCAGCATAACATGAACCTCAAGGCCAAATACGAACAGATGAAAAAGGAAGATGTTCAGTATGAGCTTTATAATGCGGACGGGGAGTATCAAATTCTGCTGGCAAGCTACGGTACCATGAGCCGTGTATGCCGCACCGCCATTGACATGCTCAAGGAAGAGGGCATTGAAGCGGCCATGTTCCGCCCCAAGACCTTATTTCCCTTTCCTGAAAAACAGGTGCATGATGCCGCAGCTAAAGATAGCTGTAAATGCGTTATCAGTATTGAAATGAGCATGGGTCAGATGGTGGAGGATGTCCAGCGTTGCGTTATGGGCAAAAAACCGGTGGAATTTTACGGGGAGTGCGGTGGTGAAATCCCGTCACCTGAAAAAATCATCGAAATCGTAAAAGAGCTGATCGGGTAATGCGCCGGTCAAGGAGAAAATAATGGGAAAAGCTTTTTCTACGCCAGAGGCGTTAACAGACAATTACACCCACTATTGTCCCGGCTGCACCCACGGCATTGTCCACCGACTGGTGGCCGAGGCCATAGACGAATTAGGCATTCGGGAAAAGACCGTTGGCATCGCCCCTGTGGGATGCGCTGTCCTGATCTACAACTACTTTGACTGTGACTTCCAGGAAGCCGCCCACGGCAGGGCCCCTGCCATGGCAACCGGTATCAAGCGGGTACGTCCGGATCTGATGGTATTCACCTACCAGGGAGACGGTGACCTTGCCAGTATCGGCATGGGTGAAATCATTCATGCAGCCAATCGGGGGGAGAAAATTACCGTCATCTTTATCAACAACGCCATTTACGGCATGACCGGCGGGCAGATGGCCCCCACCACCATGCCGGGACAGCGGGCCACCACGGCCCCTGCCGGCCGTGATACGGCCCTGACAGGGATGCCCATTCGCATGGCCAATCTGATGAGTGAAATTGTGACCCCGGGTTATGTGACCCGGCAGGCCGTGCTCAAGCCCCAGATGGTGAATAAATGTAAAAAGGCGATTAAAAAGGCATTCCAGTACCAGATGGACAACACCTGTTTCAGCTTTGTGGAGGTGATCTCCACCTGTCCCACCAACTGGGGCATGACACCCGTCGATGCTTTGAAATGGGCCGAAGAAAATATGCTGCCTTACTATGAACTGGGCGATTACAAAACCCCTGAAGAGGCCTAAAAATATCGGGAGAGACCCATGCAGACAGAAATTAAATTTGCAGGATTTGGCGGCCAGGGCATTCTTCTCAGTGCCAAGCTACTGGCCTATGCCGCAATGAAGCAGGGATACCAGGTCGCCTGGATTCCCTCCTATGGACCTGAAATGCGGGGCGGCACCGCATATTGCACCGTTGTGATCAGTGACAAGCTCATTGGATCACCCATTATAAAAAACCCCACCCACCTGGTGGCCATGAACCGGCCCTCCCTGGAAAAGTTTGAGGACACCATCAAGCCCGGCGGGGTTGTCTTCATCAACTCATCACTGATTCCGGTCAGAAGCCAGCGCAAGGATGTGATTGAGCTGGTGGTGCCGGTCAATGAGATTGCCATTGAGGCCGGATCCGTAAGAGCTGCCAACATTGTTGCCCTGGCCGCATTTGCAGCCAAAAGCAAGGTGGTGGATCTGGATCTTTTGAAAAAATGCATCCAGGAGGAATTTTCAGCAAAGCCGAAAATTATTCCCTTGAACATGGAGGCGTTTGACAGGGGCGTGGCTGCGGCCCAGGCATAGTCTAACGATCCCCAAAAAATAACAAAGGTGGGAAAAAGTGCTTCAAAAGTCTTTTTCCCACCTTTGTTCAGAGGGACAGTAACAGTGGCTTAATGCACAGAGATCTTTGCGGTCACAGCGGCGGGACCGCTCCCGAATTTCACGGGATTCCGTTTTGGCTACTTTCTTTATAAGAAAGCCTGCTTAACTTACTCAGATCTTTCAATTTTTATTGTGGGCTATGTCTGGCAGTTGATATGTCAGGTCAGCCCATGGCTGTTATAAAATATTTTATGGTTTTCGTTTATCCTTGAGTACTGAATTTGAAATGACAATACGCTGAATTTCGCTGGTGCCTTCGTAGATGGTAAATACCCGGGCGTCCCTGTAAAACCGTTCCACCGGGTAATCTGTGGTAAACCCGTATCCCCCGTGGATCTGGATGGCCTGGGCAGTGACTTCCTGCACCATTTCAGAGGCAAAGAGCTTGGCCATGGATGCTTCCCGGGTGAACTTTTCCCCTCGGTCCTTCATGGATGCCGCGGAAAGAGTCAACTGCCGGGCGGCTTCTATCTTTGTGGCCATATCCGCAATCTGAAAACGAATGGCCTGGTGTTTGGTGATGGACACGCCGAACTGTTTGCGTTTCCCGGCATACTTGACGGCCGCATCAAAGGCGGCCTGGGCTACGCCGAGGGACTGGGCTGCAATGCCTATCCTGCCGCTGTCCAGGCCGGACATGGCGATTTTAAACCCATCCCCTTCCTTGCCCAGGATATTGGCGGCCGGCACCCGGCAATTTTCAAAGATCAGATCCGTGGTGTCCGATGCCCTCAGGCCCATCTTGTCTTCATGATGCCCCACGATAAGACCGGGTGTTGCCTTGGGTACAATAAAACAGGATATACCTCTGTGGGCCTGGGCTTCGTCGGTTTTGGCCGTGACAAGGACCACGGAACTGCTTTCCCCGGAAGTGATAAACCGCTTGGTCCCGTTAATCACGTAATCATCGCCGTCCTTCACGGCTGTGGTGGTCTGGCTCACCGGGTCAGACCCGGCATCGGGTTCGGTCAGGGCAAAGGCCCCGAGGATCTCCCCGGAGGCCAGGGGCAGCAGAAATTCCTGCTTTTGTTTTTTTGTGCCGAATTTATTGAGGGATTCACACACAATTGAATTCTGCACAGACATTACCACGGAGGTGGATGCACAGGAATATGCGATTTCGGACAGGGCCAGCACATAGGAAACCGCATCTGCGGCTTCTCCGCCGAACTCTTCGGGTACCATCATACCCATCAGCCCAAGCTCCCCCATCTGTTTGAAATTGTCGGAGGGAAACGCTCGGGTTTTATCCCGTTCCGCAGCCGTAGGGGCAACCACTTTGCGTGAAAATTCACGCACCATATTCTGGATCATCACCTGTTCATCAGTTAACTTGAATAACATGGTATCTCCTTTTTTTCAAAAAAACGGATTCAAGGCGCATAGACCACCACAATCAGTTCGGCATCGTGGTCCCCGATATTGCGCAGGTCATGCTTGACCCCTGAATTAAAATGAAGGGATTCCCCTGTTTTCAAGACATTGATATGGTCGCCCACCTGGATTTCAACTTCACCGTCCAGCACATAGGCAAACTCCTCGCCCTCGTGCTGAAACCCAACGCCTTCATGGCTGGCACCGGCTTCTACAACAATGCGGAATGCCTTTAAATGGTTGTTTTCAGCGCCGGGCGACAACGGTGTATATGCATAATGATCCGTACGCTTGGTATAGGCATCGGTCCTGGCTTCCACGGAATCATCCGACTCCTTGAGCAAGAAGCCGGAAGCCAGCTGAAGGGTGCGTGAGAGCTGGAGCAGCGTTCCCACCGAAGGACGCTGCTCTCCGCTCTCGATTTTCTTGATGACATCTTTTGACAGCCCGGTCTCATTGGCCATGGCGTCCAGGCTGAGTTTTTTATCCAGCCTGGCTTGCCTGATTCGAACGCCCACATGGGTAACTTCTTTGTTTTTAGCCATACGATCTCCAATAGTTTGAGGGTGATCAAACTCCATCTTTGACTGAGCGCTCGTTCAGCGCCGATGGACTAAAAATACATAAGGTTAATTTACTCTACAACTTCAATCCAGCCTTGAGTATCTTCAGCTTTTCCGTACTGAATGTCAGTCACGGCATTATAAAATTTCATGCATGTTTCACCGGGAGTACCGTCGCCGATATGAATCACCCGGTCTTTATAGCGCAGCTCTCCCACCGGGGAAACAACGGCTGCAGTGCCGGAGCCAAACATTTCCTGCAGGGTGCCGTTGTCAGCCGCGGCAATGACCTCATCAATGCTGATCCTGCGCTCGCTGACCTTGATGCCCCATTTTTTGGCCAGCTCAATGACTGAAAACCGGGTAATGCCGGGCAGGATGCTGCCGTTGAGCATTGGGGTGATCAGTTCGTCATTGATGATAAAGAAGATATTCATGGCCCCGACTTCTTCAATATATTTGAGCTCGATACCGTCCAGCCACAGGACCTGATTATATCCCTCTTTTTTTGCCTTTTCCCCGGCCAGAAGACTGGCTGCATAGTTACCCGGGGTTTTGAACTCACCGACACCGCCGCGTACGGCCCTGACATGGTCTTCGCAGACCCAGATTTTGACGGGCTGCAGACCCTGGGCATAGTATGATCCCACAGGAGAGAGAATGATAAAAAACTTGTATGTATAGGATGCCCGGACACCAAGGAAGGGGTCGGTTGCCACGATGGTGGGCCGGATGTATAAAGAGGTTCCCGGGGTTTCGGGAATCCAGGCTTCTTCGATTTTAAGCAATTTTTTAAGTGCATCCATGACGAAATCGATATCAATTTCAGGAATGCAAAGGCCCTGGCTCGAACGGTTCATGCGGGCAAAATTGTCACGGGCCCGGTAGAGCTGAATTTTACCGTCTTCGGTTTTATATGCTTTAAGTCCCTCAAATACGGCCTGCCCGTAATGCAGCACCATGCTTGCCGGCGACATGGAAAAATCGCCGAAGGGTTCAATGCGGGCATTAACCCATCCCTTGTCCTTTTCATAATCCATGACAAACATATGGTCGGTAAACACCGTACCAAATCCCAGGTCTTCATCCTTGGGGCGGGTTCCTGGTTCAGATACCCGGGTAACTTTAACCTCCATTGCGCCTCCGTTCTCAATTGGTTTTAACTGTCATTTAACCGGCCGGCCTTATACCTTACTATATAGGGTGCATTCCACAAAATACCGGTTAAGCCGCTCACAGCAAAGCAGCCCATACTTTTAGCAAGTTGCCATATTAGGACAATAATAAATTGAAAGCAAAGACATTTTAATACGTTAGTCAATTTTATGCCCGGGACCGCAGATAAAATAAATGTAACACTTATTGATACGGATCATCAATTGATAAAAAATTATTTTAACATCCTAAAAATATCAATACCTTCGCCACGCTCTTGTTTCCAGTTTCTTGCCATTAACGCTTAAGTTAATAATCTTGATTGGATGGATTGAAATAACCGTGGATCAGATGAGGAAAAGTTTGACTCAATTCTTTTACCAGATTTGCCATGCCGGTGGGGCACCCGCCGGGGGCTGCTTTTTCCATGATGCGGATGTAATGGCGGGGGTCAAAATTAAGGTTGCGCCACTGAATCATGTTGATGTCCGTGGTGCGGATAAAATCAAAAAGCGCCTGTTTTTCCTGTTCACAATCGGTAAATCCCGGGCAGTTCAGGTAATTGATTGCCACAAAACAGCCTTCGGCCCTGGCCCTTTTGATACTCTCCACAACATCTTCAAAACAATAGGATTTGGGACGAAAATACGCAGTATAACACGATTTGCGCACCGAGTTCATACTCACACGCATGCTGTCCAGGCCAACCTTGCACAGACGTTCCACCCGATCGGGCAAACTGGCATTGGAGTTCAGGTTGATGGTGCCTTGGTCGGTCTTTTCCCGGATCAGGACAATGGCCTTTTCAATGGCATCTGCCGAGGTTAAAGGCTCTCCCTCACACCCCTGGCCAAAACTGACCACGGCCTTTTCAACTTTCAGGATATGTTCCAGGGCAACGCCTGCAATCTCTTCCGGATCAGGGATAAAGGATATTCTCTCCTGGCAGGCGCAAAGATTATTTTCCGTTTGAAGGGAGATACATCCAAGACACCGGGCGTTGCAGACCACGGATGTCGGCAGCGGGGCTTCATACCGGCCCAGGAAAAAATTTTTACCGGCCGGACACCCGTATTCCAGGGCGCATTTCTCCAGGTGGCGCATCAGCCGATTGTCCGGATATTTTTTTCTATATTTTTCAACCCCTTTCTGAACCTGGTCAATGGGCATCAGCCGCAGATCCTGCCGGGGTTCGTCATCCACCTGAAGAGCCGCGGACCGGAAATTATTTTTCCCAAACCCCAACGCACCGTAGGAAAAAAGAGGCAAAGGCGTATCCATGCCAACATCATCATAGGCGCAGAAATGCAAGTTCACGTACCCCGGGGAGTTGAACACACCCACCGGATAAATACGCTGATCCGGCTGGAAAGGATTGGTTTCAAGGGTTTCAAAGCGGTCGGTGACAAGGTTGAACACAATGGGCGCTCTGTCTGGCAGCATCATCAGTTCACTGCCGTGGGGCATGGGACAGGTACCGGATTTTGTCAGAATAAAAAAATCATTTCCGGACATACCCGCGGCAGCATATCCGTCCAGTTCAAAAATATTGCCGTGTTCATCAGCCACCACAGCCGTGAGCATCTGTTTATTAATATATGCCATGATGATGCAGGATATACCAGAATGGGGCCGGGATCTCAATTAAAGATTGTTATCTGCGCATATCTAAATAAAGTATCACCATCGACTTTGATGATAAATGTTTATGGCAGTTACAACAGGCAGTTAAAAAAAAGCGACAGAATCCATCCTTCATATCTCCAGTATATCCCTGAAATTCACATCAATACCTATAACTCCTACGGTATTTCCACTGGCATGCCTGAGCGGTAGCGAAACGGTAAAGCAAAATTCCCGGGTGGCGGATGACCGATATACCTTTGATATAAAGGGTGCGTTATTGCTAAGTGCCTTGGTGAACCATTCCTTGCCGGACCAGTCACTGCCTATACCTTTTGTGAGCCCTTTTCTTCCGGCCAAGGTCTTTGCATAAATATTGGAGATGACCTGTCTGCCCTCCGTATCGGTGATATAGGCCAACTCAACAAATGGGAACCGATCAAGAAACGTCATTAACGTTTTCTCCCTGATGTTGCGTTTACCGCTTGCTATATCTGTGTTTCTCGCCATTTCAAGGGCGGCAGCCTTCGCGCTGGCGTGACCGGAAATATGGAATCCCCCGGCGTCTGTAACCATTCCGTCGCAGGCGGAAGCCACACGGTTCGCAATGGTCAGGATGGTGTTTACATCAGCTGTCTGATGCCTGGCGGAAGCTTTAATTTCATCTATATTAAACGTTATCCATTTTATATTTTTGGCCTGTTGTTGGGTGGCGCAACTGATTGTGTCCAGGCTTTTGGAGAGGGGGGTGAATTGGGAATAGACATGGTCCATGGACATATTTGCATCCAGGATCTGTCGTTCACAAGCTGCGACATGCTGTTCCACTGTTTCTACGGCAGTAATGGTTGCCGCTATTTTTTCCCCCAGCAGTTCCAGCCGCGCCTTTATGTCATTGGTGGCAGCTTTAGACTGTTTTGCCAAAAGCCCAACTTCTTCGGCGATTACTTTGAATCCTTTTCCGTCGGTCTGCCCCCTTGCTGCTTCAATACGGGCATTGAGAGAAAGGATATTGGTCTCGTCTGATATGGCGTTAATGGTGTCTGATATGGAACCGATCAAGGCTGAATTTTCTCTGAGAACTTGGATGGTATCCACGAGAATACTGACTTGTGATTTGATCTCGTTGAATCCTGCCATACTAAGCTTTCCCTGGTTCATGGCAGTTTCCAGATCCACCTTCATGGCAGTGAAGTTCTGGTTCAGCTCACCCGTACTGGTTGAAATGTCCTCAACACCCAGGGAGATCCTGTCCCCTGCCTCGGCAATGTCGGCCACTTTAGCTTCTTGTTCACCAGCCAACTGTCGAAAGGTCTTGGAAAAAGCGGTGAGTTCAGGTGCCAGTGCGGCCAGAGCGACTATATTTCTTAAAAGGGAAGTAATGGTGCGGTTAAGCTTTTTAAAAAAATTATTAAAAGCATTTACAGCCCTGGCTTCAGGCACCTCATTTTTCACGGAATGCGTCATGGTAAGATCCCACGTACTTTCCAGCATTATTTCGATTTCACTCATTGGGTCTGATCCCGCTTCAGTTATTCTCTTTTTCATAAATCCTAACAGCATCTTGTATCTCCTATTCATTTTAATCGGCGTTACATTTTTTTTGCAAATAAAGAGGCAAATTTGATACCAGCGAGTTCATCTAACTGGAAACAGATAGCTTTTCAATAGCAGTATTATTTTATTAATTGCATTTTATTACAATTATGAAGCAAAAAATATCTGTTAAATTACATTTTTGAATATGTGTAGTTCAATTTCAGATTGCTTAGTTGGCATTCTTGACGTGGCATAAAATTTGCTTTTTCTATTTGCTTTTTTTCTTAGGATAGCCCACAAGGGACAAACTCACAAAATTGTAATGCGGAAAAAAACTGACCCCCTATATGAAAAAAAGATGAAAAAGACATTAAAGCTCGACCTGAATTATATACAGCAACAGACGGAACATCACGCCCCTTTCATGACCGGTAAATTCAATAACCTGAATTTGATGACAGCACTTCAGCCCATATACAGCCTTGCTCACAAACGTGTGGTCGGCCATGAAGCTCTGGTACGGATCAAGGAGGAAGGGGGGGGCCCCGTATCACCGGCCATCCTTTTTGACCAAGAACGCTCTGCCATCGAGACCATTCAGCTGGACCGGCTCTGTCGGTTTATCCACATCCACAACTACCGGATCATCAACAAGTCCATCAACTGGTTATTCCTCAACATTTCTCCCATAACCATCAGTAGTGGAAGAAAAACATTCGGCTCGTATTTCAGAGAGTTGTTGGAGTTCCATGATTTCCCACCTCACCGTATTGTTATTGAGGTAGTGGAGCATCCGACCAGTGAGAACGATCGACTTATGGAGACTGTTGCCTATTTCAAGGAACTTGGCTGCCTGATCGCCATTGATGATTTCGGAGCCGGACATTCCAACTTCGACCGGATCTGGACCCTTCGACCGGATATTGTCAAAATGGACCGTTCCTTTATGGTCAGATCCAGCCGCAATCCGGAAATCAGGCAAATTCTCTCCGGGATTGTTACACTCCTCCACCAGGCCGGAGCCCTGGTACTCATGGAAGGGATTGAAACCAGGGATCAGGCCATGATAGCCATCGAAAGTGATGTGGATTTCGTACAGGGATTTTTTTTCGGCAGGCCTTTCACCAATCTGCAACAACCGCCACCGGAATTCGACGGATTAAACCATCTCCTGGCAGACTTTAAAAGAGAGTTTCACTGCAGCGAAACAGAGTCCAGACAACGTATCCAAACGCACCGCACCCTGTTTGAGATGGCCATATCTAAGCTCAAAGCAGGGAGTGATATTTCGGCAGCCTGTACAGATATGCTGTCAACTCTCGAAGTTGTCCGCTGCTATTGCATCGATACCGATGGAATACAGATCGGGCAGACTCTGGTGTCCTCTATGTATAACGCCATGAAAGACAAGCGGTTCAAACCTCTGGAAGATGCAAGCAGTGCCGATTGGTTCCGCCGCCATTACCTCAGACGCGCCATCTACCATCCAAACCAGCTCCAGGTAACTCGGCCCTATCTCTCCATTACAGGGGCGCACATGTGCGTGACCCTGTCCATGAAGTTTACCTGTCCTGACGGAGACTGCATATTGTGCTGCGATTTGAAAACTTAGCCCTTTCCAGCCTTATGCGCAAACGGCATCCAGCTGCTGCACCCAGCCTTCCACATCCCTGACCGGTAAGGGTTCTGAGCAATATTTGCTCAGCCAAAAATGGGATGGAGAAGAGTTTGCACTTGTCCGCGGTGCGGCGGATGTTGACAGTTGGAAGGGAATAGCGCACTATGTCCCGATGACAGAAATTTCCCCCATATCCGTCCCTGAAAAGGACAAAAACAGGACCGATGGCCCGGTCACCGTCATGACGATGAATCTTAGGTTCGGCCTGGCCAAAGACGGTCCCCATGCCTGGGACCACCGTAAGCCCCTGGTGGAGAAACTCCTGGAAACCTACCCCTGCGATTTTATCGGCTTCCAGGAGGTCAACCATTTCCAGGCCGAATTTCTGACCCGGTCACTGAGGCACCACGGTCACATTGGCTGGCACAACAAAAGGGTTGCATGGTGGCAAAGCAACCTGATCCTGTTCGACCCGTCCTGGGAATGCCTGGGTCACCGCCATTTTTTTTTAAGCCCCACCCCGGAGATCCCGTCCCGGCTTCCCGGTTCCAAATGGCCCCGACAGTGCGTAATTGGATGGTTTAAAAAAAACAACCGGCATCTGCTCATGGCCAACACCCACTTTGATTTCACATCAGAAGTCCAGCAAAAAAGCGCCGATCTGGTCATGGCGTTCTTGAACCGCTTTCCCATGGGAATGCCGCAGATCATCACCGGAGATTTTAACACCACCCCGGGGTCACCGGCCCATCGGTGTTTTAAATCCCGGGGATTTGGTCTGGTCATGGAAGGCAGGCCCGTCACCACCTTCCACAAGTTTACCGGAAAAAAGACAGGGCGTCACATCGACTGGATACTATACAGAAGCGGTCTGTATCCCGTATTTGAACAGGTGATACAAGATTCCTTTAACGGCCTTTTTCCATCCGATCACTACCCCGTCCGGGCCGGTTTTGCCTGGACGCGCCAAGCCCCCCACACATATTGAATGCTGTTTTAAAATAGGCCGGGACGAGGATAAATACCATCCTTGTGAGGAGGGGCATTTGCTGTCTTTTAAGAAAAATTTGCAATACTCAAGTGATTTTTGTATTTTAAAGTTAATATCCATATAACAGCCATGGGCTGACGTGACATATCAACTGCCAGGCATAGCCCACAACAAACCTTGAAAGATCTGTGTAACTTACCCAGACTTTCTTATAAAACAGCAAGGGAAAAGGTGAAAATAAAACACATCGTCATTTATACAACAATAATAAGGAATAGATAGCTGAGCTTTATGAATGTTGGTCCATAGCCTTTATTCAAAGGGCATTCGATACTTTTGTTAAAGCTCAATCCTTGGTATCTTCCATCGGCTTAACCAAACCATGCCGATTACGGATGAATGATCATACACTTAAAACATGTAAAACCAACACAGGATGTCTGAAATGCAACATGAAGTGGCCTTTTTTAAACCATATCCACTGAAGAAGGGACAGAAAATCCGGATCGAGGATTCTCCGCTTCAAGGTGACTGGGAGGTCGTGGACGTTACAGCGTTTAAAGTCAGGATCCGATGTCCCATAACAAAAAAAGAGCTGACAAAGGGCCGGTTTTTCTTTTTCACCGAAACAAAGAAAGACCAATGGCCGAATGAATAGTTGTATAAAACAGGGATGTTTAGAAATGAGATCAAAAGAACGTAACCTGGGGGGCGGTCGTCCTGGGTCAACCCTTGAGCCGGTTCTGTTCACGATGATCATGGACGGGTTAATTTTTTACATGCCCTGCTGAATAAAGTGAATTGGGTTTGTTCATACGTTGACTTATGATATACTGCTTTTAATGATTTAAAAATAAAAACAACAGGATGTAATTTAGAACATATGTGTTTGGCTGTACCTTCAAAAATTATTGAAATAAACGATACCCTAGCAAAGGTAGCGGTGGACGGGGTGGTCCGTGAGGCCAGCCTGATGTTGCTCGACGATGCAGGTATCGGGGATTATGTTATTGTTCATGCCGGATTTGCCATTTCAAAGGTAGATGAAGAAGCTGCCTTGCAAACCATTCAAGACATGCGCAGGATACTTGAACTGGGCGGCGACCCGGCCTGACGTTTGTAAATGGGTTCTTCCGGTATCGCGGCAAAAAAAATTGAAATTTCAGGGGTGGTCCAGGGTGTTGGATTCCGCCCTTTTTTATTTGGTTTAGCCTGCGCGCATCATCTTTGCGGCCATGTGTCCAATACTGATTTTGGTGTAGCGATTTTTATCCAGGGTGCGCCAAAGGATTTGGATGCGTTTATTTTGGATATCTTCGAAAAAAAACCCCTGCTGTCGCAGATTTCAGGCATGGTATCAACGGATACACAGCCTTTGGACCTGACTGATTTTAAGATTGTTAAAAGCCGGGATACCCAGACCAGATCTGCCTTGATCTCCCCGGATGTGGGGGTGTGCCCCGATTGCCTCAAAGAGATGCAGGATCCCGCTGACCGCCGGTTTGAATACCCTTTTATCAATTGCACCAATTGCGGGCCAAGATACACCATCATCCAGGATATTCCCTATGACCGGCCAAAAACCGCCATGAAATCCTTTGCCATGTGCCCGGACTGCCGGAAAGAATATGAAGATCCATTAAACCGGCGGTTCCATGCCCAACCCAATGCCTGCCCTGTTTGCGGGCCAAAATTGCAGCTTACAGATAACAGCGGAACCGCTATCTTTTACGAAGATGTTTTAAGGAAAGCAGCGCAATTGATAGCCGAAGGCAATATTGTTGCCGTTAAAGGTCTGGGGGGCTTCCAGCTTGCCTGCGATGCCACCGACTATGACACTGTTCAAACACTGCGCGAAAGGAAGAAACGCCCCGGCAAACCCTTCGCCCTGATGATGAAATCTCTTGATGATATTAAAAAACACTGTATTGTATCGGATAAAGAGGCGGAGCTTTTGTCCTCCGCACAGGCTCCCATCGTGCTGTTAAAAAGACGTGCTGACAATGCGAAAATCGCTCTAAATATCGCCGAAAACAACAAATACCTGGGAGTAATGCTGCCCCCCACCCCGCTTCACCATATATTGGTGCGCTATGTAAAAAGGCCTCTGGTGATGACCAGCGGAAACCTGAGCGAAGAGCCGCTGGCTTACAGGGACGAGGAGGCCCGTCAAAGGCTCGCTCCTC
>NZ_DDYV01000161.1:0-11586 GCF_002348205.1 Desulfobacter sp. UBA2225
GGTTGTTGATTTCATGGGCAATGCCTGCCGCAAGTTCGCCAATGATGGCCAGTTTGCCGCTTTCCACCACCTGCTGGTTCATGGCTTGATTATCCTGGTCTGCTTTTGCGATACGTTTGACAAGGTTTCTGGAGAGTGTAAAAGAAACTGACACTATGGCGGCACATCCGAGCATGAATATGATGAGGGTGAGTTCTTGGGCTTTCCACATATCCCTTAATGCATCCCCGGTATCCTGGCGGAACACCATGAGCCAGTCCACTGTCTTAAACAGGGCCAGGGCATACAGGTAGGTTTTGCCCTTGTCATTTTTATGCTTGAGAATGCGTGTTTGCTTGCCGTTGAAGATGGTTGGATCCGCAATAAATGAAGGAACGATTTCCATGGTTCCCGAGCGGGGGCGGGTCTGGAGCTCTCCCTTTCCATTGACAATGACGGCCGTACCTGTCCTGCCGATCTGGACGTTTTCCACCAAACTGTTAAACGTTGTAACATTAATGGTGGATCTTAATATATACGTGCGCCCCTGGGCTGACAGTTTGACTGCCAGGATAAAATGGGGATGGCCGCGAAGCCCTGCAAATACATCGGAAATATAATAGGGGCTCTCTATGGCATTTAAAAACCAGGTCGCCTCGCTGTAATCGGCATTGACAAGGCGGAAAGGCCCTTCGTAGGCAAACTGAACACCATCTGAATCCACAAGGCCCAAATCCGTAAATACATCTCCGTATTTATCATTCAGTTCAGATAGTTGTGATGTCAGAAACTGCTGGGCCACCTCCGGCTCGGTTATGGACAACTGCCGGGCCAGGTAGCGGATATTCCCCAGTTTTTCTTTGAGAAACGTATCGATGTTCTGGGTGTGCTTGAGGACCAGTTCACCGACATGAGCGCTGATCTTTTCAGAATAAGCCACATGAAACCGCCAGCACAGAATGCTCAATGTCAGCATCATGGGGATAATGGAAACCAGCAGGATTCGGATTCTGATATTTCGGGTCAGTACCTGATAAAACGCTTTTCTGTCAGCTATGGGTTCGTTCATAATATCTATGGCTCCTGTGAGGCCGTTTTGTTCGGCTTAAGTTTTTATACACAAGAATATCAAGATATATGCCAACTGAAGAAAAGTGATGAAAATAGGGGTTAATGTCTTGAAATGATACGAGAACTTAAAAAAAGTGACGGGTGGTCAAAAAGGCTGTCACATGTCACACTTTTTTACAGTGTGTAAAGATCCAGCTTTTCGATGTCAATAATGAGTTCAATTTCGTTTGAAGCCGGGCTGCTGGCTTTTTTAAATCCGAGTTTGTCGGCAAGGCGAAGCATCTGCCTGTTTTCACGCAGCACCACACCGAATACCCGTTTCAAGCCGTATCGTTTGGAGAATGCCAGGCAGGATTTCAAAAGCGCTGCCCCGATCCCCTTGCCCTGCCAGGAATCCGCCAGCATGATGGCAAATTCACCCTCCGTGCCGCTGGCGGTGAATATAATTCTGGCGCTTCCAATAATTTTCCCTCCGGATTGGGCGGGAAATAGAGCCACCAGCGCAACTTCCCGGTCATAGTCAATCTGGGTCAGTTGGATCAGCATGCGTTTGGACAATTGTTTAAGCGGTGTGAAAAATCGTAGATATACGGTTTGGATTGACAGTTTTTCAAAAAAGTCCTGCATGGGTTTGGCATCTTCGGGCTTTACCGGACGGATCAGCACCTGTTCGCTTTCCTGGGTGGTATACAGCTGTTCCTGCCAGGCCGGATACGGACTGATGATCAGGTGATCCGGCGCTGCTACCGGAGAAGCAGCCAGGTGGATGCAGGCGTTAATCGACAGAAGTTGCCCATGGGTGACCGCTACAGGATTCATCTCCAGTTCACGGATCTGTGGAAAATCGGTGACCAGACGGCTTACGCGTATTAAAAGGGTTTCCACAAGATCCTGGTCCACGGCTTTGAACTGACAGTGTCCTTTTAAGGCTTTGGCTATTTTTGTGGATCTGATGATCCGGGCAGCAAGGGCTGAATTTAAAGGCGGCAGAGTCAGTGCAGTATCCTGGTAGACCTCAGACATCGCACCGCCCAGGCCGAATTTAATGACCGGCCCGAACTGAGCATCAAGTTTGGCACCGACATAAAGTTCAAAGTCCGGTACCACAGTCAGACCGGGTTCTTTGGGGCTTACGGGTATGCCGTAGGCCTCCAGGACCGTTTTTGTATCAGCGTCACTTAACAGGGACCGGTCGTTTTTCAGATCGGATTCAATCGTTGATCTGGCCTGCTCATGGTTGATCTTCAGCTTGATGTCGCGCCTGACCGGTATTTCGCTGAGCATGTCGATATTGCGGCTGTGCCTGTACAATCCCACAAATGCGCTGACTGCTTTTTCCGGGGTGTCATAGGTCAGTATTTCGTTTTCCCTGAGAATCTGCCGGGCGTTGTCCATGCTTGCACCGCCCAGCCAGACCGTAAATACAGGACAGGACAAGGAAGAGATCCGGCTCGCCAGGATTTGGGCAATGTCAGCCGGGGCAACGTGATCAACTGGTGAATGGATCATGAGGATGCCGTCTACCTCCGGTGCCTGGGCTGCAATGGTAACGGCCCGGGCAATCTGGGCACAGGAGGCATCTGCCAGGACATCTATGGGGTTGGTTTTGCTCCATGCTTTTTCAAGGGATGTCCCCAGGGCCTCAATGGTTTGAATGCTCAGCACCGCAGGCTCAAGACCAAAGGATGAAAGGGCATCCACCGCCATTACCCCCGGACCGCCGGCATTGGTGACAATGGCCAGTCGTCTGCCTGTGGGGCGCTGCTGTCTTGCCAGAATCCGGGTAAAGTCAAACAATTGCTCAAAGGTGTCCACCCGCAGGATACCTGCCCGTTGAAAGGCAATGTCATAGACTGCATCTTCTCCGGCAAGTGCGCCTGTATGAAAAGAGGCAGCCCAGGCACCGGCGGCCGACCGGCCGGATTTCAGGCAGATAATAGGTTTGATTCGGGAAACTGCCCGGGCTGCGCTCATAAAGCTTCGGATTCGGGTCATGTTTTCCATGTACATAATGATGCTGTCCACGCCCCGTTCCTCGCCCAAATAATCGATCATGTCGGCAAAATCAACGTCCAGCATGGATCCTAAACTGACGATATGGCTGAAGCCCAGATTTTCTTTTTCAGCCAGATCCATGACCGAAGCGCACACGGATCCGGATTGGGACAAAAAGGCAATTCGTCCCTGGGCCGGGGTGCCCGGCATATGGGATGCATTCAGGTTCGACGGGGGATGGGCGATCCCAATGCAGTTGGGGCCGATGATGCGCATACCGCTTTGCCCGGCCGCGGCCTTGATCTGTATTTCTATCCTGGCCCCCTGGTCTCCTGTCTCCCTGCCTCCGCCACTGATGATCACAGCACCTGCGGCCCCTTTCTCTGCGCACGCCTCAATGATCTGGGGAACCTGATTGATGGGTGCCGTCACAACAGCCAGGTCCACAATCCCTTCAATGTCGCGGACATTTTTTGTGGCAGGCAGATTCATAATTTCGGCATGATCGGGATTGACAGGATAGACAGCTCCGTTAAACCCGCCCTCAACGAGGTTGCGTATCAGGGTATGACCCACCCGGTTCTGTTGTTCACCGCCACCGATCACGGCAATGGATCCGGGATTGAATATTCTGGATAAATTTTGCGTACCCATTCTCCCGTCCTGTATCATGGAATCAGCCAAATCGTAAATTTTCTGGATGCGTAAATAATTTTTCTGGGGATTCGTCCCAAATCGAAAGCCTCAACGTCCGACACACCCTTGCGGCCTAGGACAATGGTGTCGCACTTTGCCGCCCGGGCCGTCTCCAGTAGAGCGCCTGCCCGGCTTTCAGCCCCCTGGATAAGACGGGTTTCGATTCGGTCGTCCGGGATTCCTCCCTGGGTGAGGTTCTCTTTTGCCTCGGTGAGGGCATTTTCGAGTTTGCATTTGGCCTGAATCGACATGTCTACAAAGGGGTCCTTTCCTTCAGGTACTGAATCTGTAACAGTGGTGCGCATGATCGCGCATAGAAGAATACGACAGTCTGTTTTTCCCATTATTTCGGCCGTATACTGGATCGCGCGCTTGGATCCTGCGGAACCGTCAACCGCGATGCACAAATAGTGCTGAATCTGACGGGTTCCGGCAATAATCAAAGGAATTTTATCTGCTTTTTCCACCAGCTTGGCAGCAACGCCACCCATGGTTACGCCCATAATGGAGTTTGCATTTCCTCTTCTGCGGATCACAAGCGTGTGGTACTCATTACTTCCGATTTCGTTGAGAATGCCCCTGGCAACCCCCTTCTCCTGCTTGGAAAGCTTGACCTCGATATTTGCCGGTACATAACCGGCAGTTATCATTTTTTGGCGCGCTTCTTTGAGAAATTCGGTCATTATGGTTTTCTGGCCCATTTCCCACGCTTTAACCTGGGAGACGGCAATCTTGCCGAAGGAATTTTGGTTCAGGTCATAATAGGCTTCGGGCACGGGCGTTGTTATGTTAAATAAGGTCACCTGCCTGGTTTTAAAGGGGGTGAAGCTGCACAGATAGTCAACGGTCCTTTTTGAACGTTTTGAGCCGTCAAGGGTAACTAATATTCTTTTCTCGTCAGACATGAGGACCTCCTTTGGAAACCCCCGGGCCGGTTGATTGGACCCGAACCCGGGGGGTGCTTTGTTTAATGGATGATATCCGGGCCTAGACGAAGCACCGGCACCGGGCTGTGGCGGAAAATTTTTTCTATGGTGCTGCCCAGGGTAAATCTGGCCGAACGGCTGCGCCCCCTGGGGCCTAGAACCAGGATGTCTGCGCCGATATCCTGTGACGTCGAAAGAATCTGTTCGTGAGGTACACCCGAATCAATGGAAATATCTATGCCTTTAATCCTGTCAAGTCCGGCTGCCTTTATCTGGTCGGCCAGAAGATCATGCCGCCGCTGTTTTTCCTTTTGCAAAAATTGTTCTAGGTCAAATGCGTTTTCAGGAATATAGTGGGACTTTACCCAGGAGATCTCCTGGATGCTGATACAGTTGAATGCATGCAGTTTCGCCCCACTGATTTTTGCCACCCAGCCGGCCTTGGCCAGAATATCCGGGGACCAGGGCGAAAAGTCTACAGCCGCCATCACCGTGCGGATCTTTCCGGCTTCGGGTGTGGCCTTCCCTGAGGCCATGCGTTTGAAAACATTTTTGTCCCTGACGCTGAGCAACGGGGCTGTGCAGTAACGGAACACATATTCGGCAGCACTGCCGAACATGAAATTGGACAGGTTGGACCGGCCCTTATTTGCCATGACAACAAGGTCCGGGTTGATGCGTTCAATCATGTCAAGAATTGCATCTGCAGGATGTCCCGTTGAGACCCGAATATCTATTTTGCTTGAAAATTGCGGGCATCGTTCCATGATCAGTTTATTGATCAGTGCATTAATTTCGGCTTTCCGGTTTTCTTTGAGGTCTTCCAGATATTCCGTTGTATCTTCCCTGCAGTGGTATATTGTCCCTGTCATGAACACCGGGGTGACCTCCCTTAGGGGAATAACGGAACAAATGGTGACCTTGATATCTCCCTGTTGTGCCAGGCCTAATGTATAGCCCAGAGTCATGGGCGAATAGTCGGACAGGTCTACGCAGGCCATGATGGTTTTGATGTCAGTCATTGGTTGCTCCTTAATCTTGGGGGAATCAGGTGTTTTCCCATTTGAAAAAACAGATCCTGTTCCCGGATTACCCTTCTAAGTAACTAATTTTTTTCTTTTGATTTTAGTTGTTTGTAAAATTGGGTTCAGTCCCAGCTGAATGGGACGCTATCAACCATTAAGACGTTTATGGGTTGTTTCATATTATATTGCTCCTATTTAAATTTTTTTACACACGGCCTGTGACTGCTGTTATGGCCGAATAAATCAGGCACCACTGGACAGGCACAGATATCAACAGGACGCTAATCGCCCGGGCTTTGGACAGACCGCAGCTTTGTCTGAATCCCGTATAAACCAACCAATATTTCCACGGCTCCGTAAACCAGAGCATGAAGGGCAGCCATGAGATGAGCATGGTGATCCCGGACGCATAGGCATAAAGCCCGAACACCAGGGAAAAGCCCCGGCTTTCGCCGCTGATCATCACCATGGTGCAAAAGCCCGTGACGGAGCTGATGAGCACCATGCCTGCCGCATTGATAAAATAGATCAATGCCATGACCGAAGGAGATTGGGGGCCTGGACCTGTAAGAAGTCCTGCACCGGCATAAAATCCGGCACACAGGGCTGTAAACCCCAAGGCCCGGCCCAGGGTGTGGACCGCAGGCAGATCTGCAAAAAACAGGACCGGTTCGATGAGAAGCCGGATTACACCCTGGCTGTAAAATTTTAATGCCGAAAGTGCCCCTGGTGTATTCATATTATCCTCCTTAGGAGAAAAGACTTGTTCTGAAAGGCTTTTCACCGGACTGTCCTCCATAACCCTTTGTTTAAAACAGCTTGCTTATAAGCCCTGCGGCGAGCATGATCAGTGTCATGTAAAAAAACACCATAAAGGGTTGGCCTGGGTGGATTTGTCCAGGGTTGAAGAAAAGAAGTAGAAGCTGACTCCCACAACAATAATAAAAGGGATCATGGGAAAAAAGTCATATTAATAAAAATTGCTCTTTTCAGCCACTGTCTGTTTTGTTTTAATTTGTTCAAGATTTTCCCCTTTGTTGGTTGTTGAAAAAAAGGTTCTCTTGTCTGGAACTACATGTAGCAACTATGATGCCGGATAAAAACCAGGGCTAAAAAAAATTTAATATATTGAAATTAAAGATGATATTTGTTTTGTTATCAGCGCCCCGGCGAAAGTTTAAGTTTAAGTTTGTCGATAGGTTTTTCAATCTGTAAAAAAGGCTGACATATAGAATTATTGTTCAAATAGCTTTGTGTATTGAGTATAACCTTCTTTTTCAAGGTCTTCTTTCGGGATAAAGCGAAGTGCCGCTGAGTTAATACAGTATCGAAGACCTGTCGGCGCCGGACCATCATCAAAAACATGACCGAGATGGGAGTCGCCGTTTTTGCTTCTGACTTCGGTTCGGGTCACAAATAAACTCCGGTCCGATTTTTCCACAATATGGTTCGATTCCAAAGGCCTGGTAAAGCTTGGCCAACCTGTCCCGGAATCAAATTTGTCCAGAGAGCTGAAAAGCGGCTCTCCGGATACAATATCCACGTAGATGCCTTCTTTTTTGTTATCCCAGTATTCATTATTGAATGGGGGTTCTGTGCCCTCGTTCTGGGTAACATTATATTGAAGCGGGGTCAGTTTTTTTTTGATATCGGGTGCCTCTGGTTTAGACCATGCCGATGTTTTTGGAAGTGTAGATACTTTGTGTAGGTCCGGTGCAGAATCGGGCAGATTTCCCCAGGCTTTTTTCAGAAACTGGTCACGTCCGGAACCCAGTCGGTAAAATTTGTACTGGCTGGGATTTTTTTTTGCGTAATTCTGGTGATATTCTTCAGCCGCGAAAAAATTTTTAAACGGGGTGATTGATGTGACAACCGGTTTTTGAAAAACGCCTGAAGCGTCCAGCGCCTTCTTGGATTCCAGGGCTTTTACTTTCTGGGACTCTGTGTGATAAAAAATTTCAGAGCGGTACTGGTCGCCCCGATCTACAAACTGACCATCGGCATCTGTTGGATTGATATGTCGCCAGAAAATATCTAAAAGCTGTTCATAGCTGACCTGTTCAGGATCAAACTGCACCTGGATCGCTTCTGCGTGGCCGGTGGTTCCGGACGACACAGAATGATATTCCGGCTGCATGTCATGTCCGCCGGTATATCCGGATGTAACTTTTATAACACCGGGCACTTTTTCAAAGTCTGTTTCAGTACACCAGAAACATCCGCCGGCAAATGTGACCAGTTCCAGGTGCTGATTTTCAGTTGTTTTCATTTTTTTAACCTCCATATCCGGGTTTGGGGAAAAGAGTTCAGAGCTGAAAAACCAAATGAGTGATACCAGCGAGATGATTATGATAAAAACGTATTTCATATTGATTCTCCTTTTTTTTCTGGTATCTTGTCTGTCCATTCCACCAAACATAATCACGAATGAATCATAAAAAAAGGACGGAAGAAAAAAAGAGCGCGAATCGCATTTTCCCAAACGCGTCTCACCGGATCAATTGGTCGCTTGTCTTCTCGAACATGGGCATCGGATCCACAAACTGGCCCTGCACAGATATAGACAGATGCAGGTGAGGACCCGTGGCTCGGCCTCTACAGCCGGATCGACCGATAATCTGTCCTTTGTTTACAATATCCCCCTGAATAACGTCGAATTTATTCAGATGAAAGTACAAGGAGATGACACCGTTACCATGGTCTTCTTTCCGCTTTTATTCGCTCAAGTTCAACAGTGGGAGGGGTCACCATCTTTGACGGAAGGTTCAGCTCCTGGCGGGGATATGTTCTGGCAACGATAAGTATCCACCGTTGCCGGACGGTTTCTTTTTCTCCTGCCCAGGCCCGGATCAGAAGTTTTTGGCGACCTGGCTTGGTGGTAAGAATATCTGTACCCAACATGGCAATCGCCACATGACGTCCATTCCACACGGAGACTGACGGTATAAATTCCCGATCCATCCAGCGGACAGAAATCCTGTCAAAGGCCTGGGCCGATGTCAACCGAACAAGAAAAGGCTGACCCATGCCCGTCTGTTTTGGATGGGCGAGGAGGATCGCCTCTTTGCCGCCAGTGTTGGTTTCTGCCTGGCTGACGGCCGTTATCATAAGGAGAGTAACGAATACAACAATGCAGGATCTGATACTCAATGCGAGAGTTTCTATTCCATCAGTTTCAAAAAATTTTACATACTTTATCATAAATAGCTGTTGCCATTATGGCAAGTCTTGGATGGTTTTCTCTAAGAGAGCGTTCAACATAATATGGGAGTCTTATCATCAATCACCCGGGAGGTTACAAATATATAAAAAGCATTGCGTTTTTCCCTGGGATTTTTTAATAAGAATTTAAAGTTCCTTTTTTAGCCGGTCGCGTTGGGGACATATCAGGCCGAAATAGTGTGACAATAGATAAAGGCATAACAACGCTTTTGAAAAAACTTCATTTTATCCTCAAGCAGGCAGATGCCTTAAAAGGCATCCAAGACAACCTGTCATCTGTTTATCATATTGATTCCAACCGGCAATTGAGTGCGGCTCTTCAGGTTTTCCGCCGCAGTCGTCCCGAGTTTGTATTTGTAGATATTGAAATCCTTCAGCAGGCTGCTGCCGAAAGCAACTACAAGGCGGTTTTCCAAACCATCAGTTTGGTCTGTCCCAATATCAGTATTATTGTCATGGCCACCCCCAAATTGCTGCCGGAGGCCGTAAAAATTGTTCATGAAGGTGCGGCATCCTATCTGACCTATCCCCTGCTGCCTGATGAGCTTCGGCTGGTGATCAACAGCATCATTGAACAGACCCGGGCGGAATCGGAACTGGATTATCTCAGGGAGCAGGTCTGGCAGGAGGACGAGTTTGAACTGCTCCATACCAAAAGTGCGGCCATGAAAACAGTGTTTGAAAACATTCGTGCTGTGGCTGCCACCAAGAGTACCGTGCTTTTAACCGGTGAAACCGGCAGCGGCAAAGGGTTTACGGCCCGACTTATTCACAGGCTTTCTTTAAGAAAAAACGAGCGGTTTATTGAGGTCCACTGCGGGGCGATTCCGGATACCTTGGTAGAAAGCGAAATGTTCGGCCATGAAAAAGGCGCGTTCACAGGTGCTATTAAGCGTAAACTGGGTAAATTTGAGATTGCCAGAAACGGTACCATTTTTCTGGATGAAATCGGCACCATTACCCCGCCGGCACAAATCAAGCTGCTCCAGGTCATCCAGGATGGTGTCTTTCACCGGGTGGGCGGAGAAGAGGATATTCAGTCTGATGTGCGTATCATTGCCGCCACCAATATTGATTTAAAGCAGTTGCGCGATGACAAGCTTTTTCGTTCGGACTTGTATTACCGCCTGAATGTATTTCCTGTGGAACTGCCGCCTCTCAAGGAAAGAAAAGAGGATATCCCACAACTGGCGGAACTTTTCCTGGCAAAACTCAACACCTTTCATTCCAAGGATATTGCAGAGGTGCACCCCAAGGTTCTTGAGGCTTTTTTAGCCTATTCATGGCCAGGTAATATCAGGGAACTGGAAAACATCCTGGAACGGGCCTATATTTTAGAACAAACATCCATCCTCAGGCCACAAAATTTTCCGGTGGAGCTGTTTACATATCCGCCTAAGCCTATGCCCGGTACTATTAATCATAATTTAACCCTTTCAGAAGTCAGGAAGATGGAACTTGGCAGGATTGAACATAATTACCTGGACCTGCTCTTAACAACATGCAATGGGAAAATAAATGCTACAGCTGCAGCTGCCGGTATCACTACCCGACAGCTCCATAAATTGATGAAAAAGCACGCCCTGTTCAAGGAAAATTATAAAAACACAGGGGAACCCCGGGCATAAAGAAAGTCGTAAAGCCACCGCCCAAAGAGAGGCGCGATGGTAAATTAATTCCTTTTTCTAAAATATTTGAAATTACCGATCATTGAAGGCTTCCAATAACAGCCATGGGCTGACCTGACATATCAACTGCCAGGCATACCCCACAACAAAGCTTGAAAGATCTGTGTAACTTACTCAGATTTTCTTATAAAAAATTATGAGAAAGCAACTTTTAGATATGCAGGGTAGTTCGCTAATACAATTCTTATAATATTAGTTTATATTTGCCTCAGGTTATTGATCTCGTTTGGGGGGTCTAAAAGAGCCATTTGGGCTCGCGCCATTTTGTGTTTTTTTATATATGACTGAAAAGCTTTCAAATAAAGCATTTCTGTCAATTTCTCCCGGCGCTGTCCCGGCAATAATTTTTTGGAAACTTATATTATAATGGATATCAAGATGAAAAAAAGTGTTTTATTTGTTTGCATTCATAATTCGGCCAGAAGTCAGATGGCAGAAGCTTATTTGAAAAAAGCAGGTTCAAAAAAATTTGAGGTGTTCAGCGCTGGTCTTGAGCCTGGAAACCTTAACGCTGTAGTTGTTGAAGCAATGAAACAGGATGGTATTGATATTTCAGGAAACCGGACCAAATCGGTTAACGAATTTCTGGATGCCGGCGTAAAATTTGATTATGTAATCACCGTATGTGATGAATCATCCGCAGAGCAATGCCCTGTCTTTCCTGGAAAGGGAGAACGAATGCACTGGGGCTTTGAAGATCCCTCGGCGCTTGAAGGGACTTTTGATGAAAAAATCATAAGGGTAAAACAGATCCGGGATCAAATCCGATCCCGGATCGATAGCTGGCTTGAAGAATGAATGTTTTATAATAGCGGTATGTTAACACATTAGACATAGACATTTTGTAACGTTGTAAAAATAATTCGGAGTGAATCATGTCTTTCGATGAACAGAATAATGCCATAGAACGTGAACCGATTTCAGCGAAACAACAACGTTCCACGCAGTTTGACCTGGATTCTTCGGAATTGTTCCTGAACAGGG
>NZ_DDYV01000110.1:0-9496 GCF_002348205.1 Desulfobacter sp. UBA2225
CACCAAAAGCCTGGAAAAATGTTTATGCACAACACCCTGAATCCTGGACAGTTCAGCATAAAATGCATCTTCGTCAACATATCCCATGGACAGGGCAAGGATCTGTCTTTGAACCGGATTGTCGGGGATATCGTGGGTCTGCCGGTCCTGGTAGGCCTGCAGCCTGTTTTCCACAAGCCGCAAGAAATGATAGGCCTGTTTGAGTTCATCACACACTTTTTTATCTATCAGCTTTTTTTCCACCAGGGTGTCCAGGACCGGCAATATGGGCCTGGCCTGAAGTGCCGGTTCCACACCGCCTCTGATAAGTTGAAAAAGCTGGCCGAAAAATTCAATTTCCCTGATACCACCGGACCCGATTTTTATATTGTGTTTCAGTCTGGCATTTTTCACCTGGAATGTTATGCGTTGTTTCATATCCCTGAAGGAATCAAAAGAGCCGTAATCCAGATATCTACGAAAAATAAAGGGTTTCAGGGTTTGAATAATTGTGTAGCCCGCTGCGATGTCCCCTGCCACCGGACTTGCCTTGATCATGGCATAACGTTCCCATTCCCGGCCCTGGGACTGGTAATAATGTTCAAAAGCTTCCGCATCCATAACCAGGGGCCCACTGTCCCCGAAGGGACGCAGACGGGTATCCACCCGGTAAAAATGGATCCCGTTATCCATTGAAAACAGCTTGATAAATTCCCGGCACAGTTTTGTAAAAAATTCATCATTGGATATGGATCTGTCCCCATCGGTCTGTCCTGAATTGGGATATACGAAAATAAGATCAATATCTGAAGAAAAATTCAACTCGCCGGCCCCGAGCTTACCCATACCCAGCACCACAATGTTCTGGGTATGGCCGTCCTTATCTCTCGGCGTTCCCCATTTTTGGGTCAGCCCGGGATACAGTTGTTCAAAACCGCAACTGATGCAGGCACGGGCAAGATCGGACAGATCCGCCATGGTTTCGGACAATGGTGCCGCACCTGTAAGATCCCGCCAGGCAATGCGAATGATTTCGTATACTTTGAATTCAAGCATCCGGGCTTTAAGCCCTGCATTGTCGTGGCTATCACAGATAAAAGCGGCAAGCTTGTTTTTAAAAGCACCCGGATCATAGGATGTATCAATATCACCACTTTTACCAAGCCGATCAAGTATCAACGGGTTTGCTGTAATATGTTCAGCCGTAAAGGGACTGAACAGCATCATCCGGATAAAATCTTGGGGTTTGACAGGCAACTGGCTGATATCCTGTATATCCCCGGCGGAAAAATAATCTTGGATCCGACGCTGCAAGTCCTGGTAAAGGGTTTGGGGAAGCGCAGGAAAGACAAGGGATATTAACTGTTCTATAGCTTCTTGGCTCATGGAATGGCTTTCATTTTATAATTCATGGACAAAAACCTCTTTACCGATAGTTTTGGCATTATTCGCTTACAGCAACCCATTTTTCCAGGGGCACGGGGATATTGCATATGAGAGAGGTTTCCAGTTTCCATTTGGTTTTTAGTACTGTACCCCCCATCATGACCGAGACCAGGGTATCGGATGAGACTACGATTACAATAACATTTTCGTGTTCTGCCGTGAACCGCAAAGCTGAGTTGAACCTGGCTCCCCTGGCCCTGTTTTCACCGGGCACATTCCTGCCTTGCAAAAGACAGGCAAATCCATGCAGCTTTACATCAGCCCCTATGTGCAGTGCCCCGTCCACCTTGGACAGGGATTTGGCCAGATCATAATTATCCTGATTTTTCAGGTCCAGGGGGTGCAGCAGCGAATGGCCCATGATAAAAACCGGGGGATCATTGAGGTCAATCACAATACTGCATCCATATCGGTGGCCGGCAGCATTGTGAACAATTCCGGTCACTACTTTAAATAAAGCGGTGACTTTTTCAGCATCCATATCAGTGTCCATCAATGCCTCTTCCACCTGAACCAGCTTTTCCTTATGCGTGGTCGATTTAAACCTCCCGTCGGAGAAAGAGCACACCAAATCATCATTGATTGCCAGAAAACCGTATCCGCCTCTAAAATCAACTGAGATGAAAAAATCCGGATGATCTTCCCTGGTGATGCCGATAATCATATTTTCAGTGGCAACCAGTTTCAAATCTGAATTTTCAACCGATACAAGCAGCTTTCTGATATGCTTGACATTATCCAAACACGGTTGCTCCGCTTCGGGAAGCTCTAAAATAAAACTCATTTTAGGGATGGATGCTTTTTCCACAAAAATCAGCTTACCTCTTGGCCATTCTCTTTCTTCCGGCGTTCTTGAAATTTTAAGCACTGCCTCTAAAATCGGGTAAACCCGCATTCTGGTATCCCAGCCGATCCGGATATTCATTTCATCCACAATAAAATCTCTGACCGCATGGGTGGCGTATTCCTTGAGAAAAGAGCCGGAAATGCCTGTGTACAATTCTTCTTCATTGGCCAAGTCATGAGAAAATCTGTAAACGGCATGTTCCAGCCACCGCTCGGTTGGACCTATGTTACACATGTCCGGATGGTGGTCGGTAAACCACATCTGATACACGATAGAGCTTGATCTGCCGCCATAGGATATCAGTCCGGCCAACCCAAGATTTTTTTCGGGAATCAAATTGTTGAATTTTTTTTTGTCATATTTGATGGAACATTTGGTTCGCCAATCATCTGAATCAATATACAATTCTTTGAATTTGGGTTCGTGCCCGGCCAAAAGGTTCTGGGGATCAAAGATATAGATGGGATCATCGGGTGTGACGGCATAAATCACTGCCGCCCTGCTGGGTCCGGAAAAAAGCGTCAGCCCCTCTCTTAAACCCTCGATGGTTTCGGTAATGCATCTGCGGATAAAGCCATGGTTTGCCAAACAGGAATTCTCCCTTTAATGCTGTAACCTTATTTATGTATAATGTTTGTTTACTAAAGAACATGGCGTTTCTCAATAGCATTTTGAGGGGGTGAAAAAGATGCCCATATCAATACTTTCAATTAATTCAGATGCAATGCTGCTGCTTTCAAGACGCATGATGGTTTCTTCAGAATAACCAAAGCTTAGAAGATTGATGCTCCCGTACCAGGTGATTTTGTTGTCAATGATTGCAAATTTCTGGTGGATGTTGGATTTGTAAACCATTTGAACACCGCCGGTTTCTATGGTTGAAAAAAGATCGCTCAACATGGTTTTTCTATTTTCGTCATAATCATTGGCAGGCCTGGTTATGAGCGTTATTTTAACCTGCTTTTCCAACAGGCCATTAAAGTGCTCCATCATTTGAAGCATCCTTTGTTTTGTGACAAACGGACTGATGATCAGTACATGCTTTGAGGCAACGGCAATATCCCGCAAATATACCGGAAAAAAATCGTCTTTATTAAAAATAAGGTTGGTCGGTACATCGGGAAATTTTGAGGCCTTGGTTTTATAACCGATTGAAGCATATCCTTTCAACCGCTTTCCATACATTTTTTCAAGCATTTTTACATGAAGATCAATGTAATCGTAAACTCGAACTTCCTTTTTCCCTTTAAAATAACGGTGCAGTCTGCCGGCATATTGATGCAATGTCCCTTTCCAGGCAATGGGCATGGCTAAAAACAATGTATCCAGCCGCGCTTCATCAAAGCCTTCACCAATATAGCTGCCGGTAGCAACCAGTACAAAAGATTCTGTATCCTTAATTTCATATATTTCACTGATTACCTGGGCCGTTTTTTTATCCCCCATACCGCCCGTCAGACAAATGACATTTGATATTCTCTTTTTCAGCTTTGCAGCAAGATCCGCCACATGGCTAACCCGCCCCGTTAAAATAAGTGACTTTCTCCCTTTTTCATAGCACTCCACAACATCATCTATAATGAGTTGATTTCTGATTTCATCTGATACCAAACCGCTTTTTATTTCCTGAAGGGACAATCGTGCTTCGTCCTCACCAGGTGGTATTCTAAAAGATGTGAATCTCGGGATTAAATAATGATCAAAGGGACGCTTTTCAGCCTGCTTTTTTGCATCTACTGAAAACCGTACCGGCCCGCAGTAAAAGAAAATAATCGGGTGGTGACCATCGGGTCTGTCAGGGGTTGCCGTCAGACCGTAAATATATTTTGCTGTGGCCTTCTTCAATATTTGTTCAAAAGTAACTGCAGGAACATGATGGCACTCATCCACGAGGATCATCCCATAATTTTTTACGACGTCTTTGACGTCTCCTTTGGTATTCAATGATTGCATGACCGCTATATCGACGATGCAACTGAGTCTGTCTTTGCCTGCTGCCATGTGGCCGATGATATTCTGTTCTTTTTTACGGCCTCTTTTTTCAGGCGATTCGGGAAGGGATTCATTGATGATCAGAAATTGTTCAAGCCGTTCCCGCCACTGGGAAAGCAGTTGCTGGCGATGAACCAATACCAGGGTATTCACTTTTTTCATACTGATTAATTTTGCGCCGATAACAGTCTTCCCAAATGCCGTAGCAGCGGATAACACACCATTGGCATGTGCCGACAATGCATCAACCGCAAGTTGCTGTTCATCTTGCAATTCCCCTTTGAATTCAACATTGATCACTTTTCCGGGATTCGATTTATCTTCCTGTATCAGTGTAACATTCTTTTCCTTGAGCAAATATTTGACATCGCATTCGCAGCCGCAAGGCAATGCTATATGGTCTTTATAATCATCTGAGCAGGAAATAATCCGAGGCTTGCCGAAGGTTGACTTCCTCATGGCCTGGGCCTGATAAAAGACAGGATTTTTAAAGGCAGCAACCCTTTTAAGCGCATTTAATGCTTTCTGGCTTAATCCTCTTTTTTCAATGTACAGCATGCCGGATTTAACAATTTTAACCATTTTGGGGAAATCTTTGGCTTTCAGCCCAACTGATTGCTGTTTTTGCCACGGTTTGAATTCTGATATTTCTTCTTTCAGCACCCCCAGGTCGTTTCCACGGGTCAGCTTGTTTATATACGATGTCAGATCTTTTTCGTTCAGCTTTTGAATGCCCGATAAAAATTGCCATTGGTCCGGGTACGGATTGAAATCTTCACTGATAAAAACGGCATTGAGGTTATCTCGGGCTTTTTTCTGAAGCGGCAGGGCGATCAGATTACCAAAACCGCCATTCGGCATGGTATCTTGATTGGGAAACAGCCTGTCATAGGATTTGAATGAAATTTGATATCGTTCACCCATGGCGTGGGTCAATAGTGATGTCCCAAATTTTCGGGCAAACGCTGCAGGAATTTTTTGTTCGAAAAAAAACCAGGCATGGCAGCCATTGCCGGATTGAGACCGCTCTATTGCAACCGGTATGTCAAATTCTGAACAAATGTTCCGGATAACTGCAATGTCTTGTTTCCATCCTTCTTTGTCAAAATCGATAGCCAGAAAATAGCAGGTTTCATCCATATTCATGGGATACACCCCGATGACGTATTCACCTCTGAGATGCTTTTCAATAACCGATTTATTTAGCGTACCATACGATTGATTGCCACATGCTGAACATTTTATTCGGGGTTTATTGCAAATTCCGGGAACCCATTCATTCAAGCAGACCGGGCTGTATCCTGAAGCGCCCTTTTTGCTTTGCCATTTTTTTGCATATACATCGCTCCTGCCTCGAAACAGGGACATAAAAAGATCAATCTTTTGATCATTTTGAGAAAATCGGGTAACTAAACCGGCATATGTTCCTCCAGATACTGCTGCATCGGGCTTTGGATTTGATGCAGGATTCTTAAGGTGCTTGCATACAGTTTCTCCGGATTGGACAGGCTTATGAAGAGAAATAATATTTTCGGATTTGGGTGCTAATTCCCGTATTTTTACTTTCAGAGCTTTGTTCTCTTCAAGCAGGGCATCATATTTTCTTTTCAACTCATCATAATCGTTGATAGTCATATAGCATCTGATTCATCTTAATTCTTTATAAAGCTGTATCCCTTCCTTTATCACCGGTTACCGCAAGGGCCGCGAATCAATGGTTCACAAAAGAAAATTCGTAGATAAGAAACGAGATTTGCGCTCACGCGTAATGGTCGAGATGATGTCTTTGTTGATATCGTTAAGTTTTGCGGCCACCAGGGTGCGGATGGAAAAAACCCGCAGGGCGTCGGATATGGAAAGGGTGCCTTCAGCGGAATTCTTACGCCCGGTAAAAGGAAAGGTATCCGGGCCGCGCTGGCACTGGCAGTTGATGTTGACCCGGCAGACCTGATTCACCAGGGGGTCGATGAGTTCAGCGATGCGGTCGGGGTCGGTGCCGAAGATGCTTATCTGCTGACCGTAATCCGAATCTGTCACATACCCCAGGGGTTCTTCAATAGATTTATAGGGAACCACGGGAATCACAGGGCCGAACTGCTCCTCCTTAAAAACGCGCATCTGCGGGGTCACCGGATAGAGCACAGCCGGAAACATGAAGGTCTGATTGACCAGACCACCGCTTTCATTGCGGATAGCCGCGCCGCCCTGCTGCGCATCATTGATAAGTTCGTGCAGATAGTCGGTCTTGTTCTCCTCGGGCAGGGGGGTGATCCCCACTCCGTTTTGCCAGGGCAGGCCCGGTTCAAGCTTTTCCACCTCCTGACAAAGCATGTCCAGAAACTTCTCGGCAATGGATTCATGCACAAACAGCAGCTTCAGGGCTGTACAGCGCTGACCGTTGAATGACAGGGCACCCAGAAGGCACTCCTTAACCGCCAAATCAAGTTTTGCATCCGGCAGAATAATGGCCGGATTTTTGGCCTCCAACCCCAGCACACAGCGCAGGCGGTGGGGACGGGGATGCTGCTTCTTGAGGCGGTCGCCGACCCGGCTGGTACCGATAAAGGCCAGCACATCAATGCGGCCCGATTCCATAAGCGGACCTGCAACCCTGGCGCCCTTGCCGTATACGGTATTGACGACCCCCGGCGGAAAGGCGCTCTGAAAGGCCTCAAGCAGTGGCCGGTGCAGCAGAACGCCGAGCTTGGGCGGTTTGAAGATGACGGTGTTGCCCATAATCAGGGCCGGGATCAGGGTAGTAAAGGTTTCGTTCAGGGGATAGTTGAAAGGCCCCATGCACAGGACCACCCCCAGAGGGGCTCGGCGGATCTGGGCTGCCACCCCCTGGGTGATGTCGAAGCGCGAGCCGGCCCGGTCCAGATCCTTGAGCGCATCAATGGTGCCGAGGATATAATCCAGGGTGCGGTCAAACTCGTGGCAGGCATCCTGAAGGTTCTTGCCGATTTCCCACATGAGAAGGCGAACTACTTCCTCGCGCTTTTCCTTCATGCGGTAGCTGAACTCTTCCAGATGACGGATGCGGCCCTCCACAGTCATGGTCGGCCAGTGGCCGCGGCCGCTGTCATACGCCTGGCAGGCCGCCTCCAAAGCACCCAGAGCCTCCTTTTCCGTAAGCAGCGGATAGCTGCCAATACGCTTCTTTTTAAAATCGCCGTCCGCTGATAGGCATACGGGGGAAAACACATCCTGCACCGGACCGTCCCAGTGATGAATCTCGCCGTTAACCAGAAATTGGGTCTGTTCCAGGGGCTCTGGAATCCGAAACTCTTCCGGGATATTAGATTCTGCGGGAAACAAGCTGACAATCTTCTGTTGATTATTCATAAAGCCTCTCTTAATTCTGGTAAGTTACTCAGATCTTTCAAGCTTTGTTGTGGGCTATGCCTGGCAGTTGATATGTCAGGTCAGCCCATGGCTGTTATATTAAAAATTATAAACGGGCAATGGCCCAACGGACAACAGATATTTTTGAATCAATCCCACCCCAAATTTAAAATGGCAGGTAAAAAAGTCTAAAGAATCAGTGTTCGAGCCATAAAAACAGGCTATATTTTTTTTTGCATGGACCTCAGGACTTGAAAATTAAGACTTTTTCATGATATTTAAACAGGTTCCAAATAGATTGCGGAACGCTTTTTACCATAAAAATTTAAGGAACAGGTATTAATCCATATGAAAGCATTGTTAGCCCTGGAAGATGGAAGAACATTTTCCTGCACAAGTTTTACAGGGCCGGGGGAAGCCCAGGGAGAGGTGGTGTTCAACACCAGCATGACCGGGTACCAGGAAATTTTGACCGACCCGTCCTATTACGGGCAGATGGTCACCATGACCTATCCGCTCATAGGCAACTACGGCGTGTGTCCGGAAGATGTTGAATCAGACCGTATTCATGTGGCAGCCTTCATTGTCAAAGAATACCAGCAGTTTCCAAGCAATTTCAGATCAAAGGGCACCCTTGCCGACTATCTGATAAAATACCATGTTCTGGGCATTGAGGATCTTGACACCAGGGCCTTGACCCGGCATATCCGAAAATCCGGTGCCATGAGAGCCATGATATCCACCACGGACCTGGACCCTGAATCCCTTGTGGCACGGGCCAAAAAAATCCCATCCATGGAAGGATCGGACCTGGTGGAATATGTCACAACCCCAAAACCCTATTTATGGAAAGACAACAACCCGGATTATATGGATGTAAAAAACCTTGAAGACCCCTCTATATGGCGCCACAAAGGTAAAAAGCATTCCGTGGTGGCCCTGGATTTCGGCATAAAATATAATATTATCCGCTGCTTAGAAAACGCAGGATGTGAGGTGCTGGTGGTTCCGGCAAAAACCGATGCCCAGACCATAAAACACCTGAACCCGGACGGTATTTTCCTGTCCAACGGCCCCGGCGATCCGGAGCCGTGCGACTACGCCATTGCCGCCGCGCGCGAGATCATTGAAAGCGGTGTGCCCACCTTTGGCATCTGCCTGGGTCACCAGATCATGGCCCTGGCCAGTGGCGCCAAAACCTTCAAAATGAAGTTTGGCCACCATGGTGCCAACCACCCGGTGAAAGACCTGGACAGTGGCCGCGTCAGCATCACCAGCCAGAACCACGGTTTTGCGGTGGACGAGAAGAACCTGCCCGCCAACCTGCGCGCCACCCACGTGAGCCTGTTTGATGGCACCTTGCAGGGCTTGGCCCGTACCGATAAACCGGCTTTTTGCTTCCAGGGCCACCCCGAAGCCTCGCCCGGCCCACACGATATCGGCTACCTGTTTGACCGCTTCATCGGTTTGATGCAGGCCCCCAGCGCGGCCTGATGCCACCAACCACTTTTTGATAGGCTGTTCATGAAGCTCTTCAGTTTTCCGGTCTTTGCTGTTGAGAAGGCGATTGCCAAACGCATGTTGACGCTGGAGACGCCGCACAAAGAGTGGTTTGCCCAGCGCTGGGCTCAAAAGCCTTACCGCAAAGCCTTTGTCGAAAACAAGGCCATGCCGCTGGTGACGATGCTGGCCAAAGGAAAAAGCTGGGACGACGCCACCTTCAACGAAGAGCTCAGCGCCTGGGATGCGCTGTTTTACCCCGCCGAAGTGGAAGTCTTGCGACCCATGATCGAAGGCGACGGCCTGCTGCAGCTGATGCAGAAAAACGTCCCAGCCGAGCGCATACAGGCGCTGCTGACCCAACTGGAAACCCAGCGGCAGGCCTGA
>NZ_DDYV01000048.1:0-12311 GCF_002348205.1 Desulfobacter sp. UBA2225
GGTCTGAAGCAGGGAAAAGAGATCCCTGGCGATGCCTAAAAAGTCCCGGGAGAGTCGGGGTAATGAATATTTTCTTAGGGTGGCGGACCTGATATAGGGCCGGGCATGGTTAAGGAGATCAAATTGAGGGTCTAGTGTGCGTGCCACCCCCTCAATACTGATAAATGCCTTCATCATTAAAAACAGGTCCGGAGGGATTCTCAACCCGTGCTGAGTGCAAAGCTCAAGAAACTGGTGAATCATGCGGCTGGGATTGATTTCTTCAAGCTTTCTGGACAAATATACCGCGCAAAATTGTGCGATATCCTTTTCCAGAGCCGCCATATTGACCGATACGTCAGGCTGGGTCAGACGGCAAAGCAGACGGGCTGTATTCCTGGTATTTTTTGAGGCAAGCCCCTGGAGCAGATCAATGAATAACTCCTGGGTAGTTGAATCCACAAATCCGGTCATGCCGAAATCAATCATGCAGATGCGCTGGTCTTCCAGAATAAAAATATTGCCCGGATGGGGATNNCGAAGTCGACGAACGTCAGCTTCCACGCCCGCATGCCGTCCTCGCCGAGGCCCTCCCCGGGCGTCACGAACAGATTGCCCGGATGGGGATCGGCATGGAAGAAGCCAAACTCAAATATCTGACGCATGACAAAATCGGCGCCAATGCGGGTGATTTTTTTTCTGTCAAGACCTGCCCGGTCAATGGCTTCAACATCATCGGCCTTGATCCCCCGGATATATTCCATACACAGCACCCGTTGTGTGGAATGGGACCAGTAGACTTGGGGAATGCGGATGTCCGGCTCTCTGGCGAACTGGTCAGCCATCTGTTCCATATTGGCCGCCTCCACCATGTAATCCAGCTCCTTTTCCAGGGATTGGGCAAATTCTTCAACAATTTTCACGGGTCGGAATATGGCCATATCTTCCAGGTTTTTTTCCATGACCTGGGCCAGATAGTGGATGATTTCCAGATCAACCTCGATTGTTTTACGGATGCCGGGGCGCTGAACTTTTACCGCCACCTGCTCCTTTGACGACAGTTCCGCCCGGTGAACCTGTCCGATGGAGGCCGAAGCAAAAGGAGCCTCCTCAAAGGAATAGAATACCTCACTGATGGGTCTGCCAAACTCTGAAAGAATAATTTGTCCGACCTGTTCAAACAAAAATGACGGCACCTTGTCCTGGAGTTTGGCAAGCTCCCGGGTCAAGTCCAGGGGGATCAGATCTGGCCGTGAGGATAATACCTGGCCCATTTTAATAAAGGTGGGCCCAAGCTCCTCCAACACCATCCTGATCCGTTGATTCCTGGACAGTTTCTCATGGGGTTTTGAGAACGGAATTTTATCAAGATAATGATCAATCCCCATGGCAGCAATAATATTTTCAAATCCGTACTTGAAAATAATGCCGATAATCTGTTGGTAACGAACCAGATGCCGGTATCGTTTCGTGACTCTGGAAATGGTCTTAAAACTGAGCATGGCCAGGGCAAGATGTCTGGATTTCAGGTGTCTTTTTCAATTTTTTTAGACAGCTCGTCAATCCGGGCATTGAGTTCATCAATATCCCCACGGGTGGGCAGATCCAGGCGTTTAAGTACCGACTCCACAACTGCTTCAACTTTTTTATCAAGGCTGGATTTTGCGTCGTCATACCGTTTTTTACACTCTTCCAGAAAGTCCTTTGCCTCTTTCTGGTTCATTTCAGACTGTTCGGCAAACTCCCTGGCAAAGGTTTCAATTTCTTTTTTGGAGCGCAGCGCCATGCCCACCCCGGTGAGCAGACTGTTTTTTAGGGTTTCAAGCATGTTCTTTTCCTCCCTTTTATTTTTACTATTTTGAGCCAAAGGAGACGTCCAATATATCCTCCACACAACTATCCCCTTCAAGAATGGCATCCATCTTACCATAAGATCCGGGCAAAAGGGTATTGATAAAAAATCTGGCAGAGGCCATCACGCCGGCATAAAATGCGGCCTCTTTGTTTTTCCCAGCCTTGGCAGCCACAGCTTCAGGATCAAGAGAGCCTACTTTTTCAGCCAATTTAGGTGCGGCAACACAGGCTCGCCACAGATGCATCCAGGCAAAGGCGATATCCCCTGTAATCTCCAGGAATGGGTGAGCAAAGGCATAAGCGTTAAGCACCTTTTCAGATCTTGCCCTTGCACCGATCTCATAGGCAACAACATCATACCGGTCCAGAGCAAGTTCGACCTTTTCGAAAAGCACTTCAAGCCCTTCGATTTTTTGGGCTTCAATTATGGTTTTTCTGATCTGATCCAGGAAGTATATAAAACTTTGCCCATTGTTCGTGGAGAGCTTGCGGCCCAGAAGGTCCATGGCCTGGATGCCGTTGGTGCCTTCGTAAATCATGAAGATTCTCGAATCGCGCATGAGCTGCTCTGCCGGAAATTCCTTGCAGTATCCATATCCGCCGTAAATCTGGACACCGTGGGAGCAGACCTCAAGGGCCTTATCCGTGATATAGCCTTTGACAATGGGGGTGAGCACCTCAATTAAAGCGGCGGTATTGGCCTTTAACGCCTCATCATCCGTGGTATGAACAATGTCCTCGCATTTGGCATAGTAATAGTGCAGGGAGCGCATGCCTTCGGTGTATACTTTCATGTTTAACAGCTGGCGTTTAACATCCGGGTGGTTGATGATGGTTACGTTTTTGGCTGTGGCATCCTTGCCCGCTGTAAGATGTCGGCCCTGTACCCGGGTTCTGGCATAATCAAGGGCGTTCATATAAGCGGCGGACGCCACGGCAAAACCCTGGACACCCACAAATGCCCGGGATTCGTTCATCATTTGAAACATTGCGGGCATGCCCTTGTTTTCTTCGCCGAGAAGGGTGCCGATGCAAGGTCCTTTGTCTCCCAAAGCCAGGGTGCAGGTAGCATTACCGTGAATGCCCATTTTTTCTTCAAGACCGGTGCATACCACATTGTTGAATTCACCCAGGGAGCCGTCTTCATTAACCAGGTATTTGGGCACCAGGAACAGGGATATTCCCCGGGTTCCCGCAGGTGCCCCCTCAATACGGGCAAGGACCGGATGGATAATATTATCGCAAAGATCATGTTCACCCGCAGAGATGAAAATTTTTGTACCCTGAATGGTGTAGGTGCCGTCATCGTTCAAGGTGGCTGAGGTGGTCAACGCGCCCACGTCGGAACCGGCCTCGGGTTCGGTCAGGAGCATGGTGCCGCCCCACTGGCCTGCAAACATTTTTTTCATGTACAGTTTTTTCTGGGTTTCATTACCAAAAGCTTCCACCAGTTTGGCTGCGCCGTGGGTCATGCCGTAATAGAGCATAAAGGCGGAGTTGGCGCCTACCATATATTCCAGGGCTGCGCACCCCACGGTTTTGGGCATGCCCTGGCCGCCCACCTCCGGATCATCACACATGGCCAGCCATTCACCTTCGCAGAACAGCTTCCAGGCCCGTTTAAAAGAGTCGGGTGTGGTCACGTTACCGTTTTCAAGGGTGCAGCCGATCTCATCTCCGTCTTTAAATGTGGGCAGAATCTCCTTAATGGCAAGGTTCCTTGCTTCCGAGACAATCAGGTCAACGGTCTTTTTATTGAATTCCTCAAATAACTCATGGTCAACCGTTCCGATTTGTTCATGCAATACAAAGTCGACATCGCGCCTGTCTGCAATTGGCTGTGCCATATTATCATTCCCTTCTTAAAACTGTTCATGGTTGATATAGGCATGTGTTGCACGCAACAACATACCGACTAACGAAAAGCATGGTATATGTAGTATAAAAAATTTAATATTTCCAAATTTTTTTGAAAATTGTTTAGCTGAATTTCTAAAATTTTTTTTTTATTCCCGCCTTTATTAATATAAGGAGGTTTAAATATGGTTATTTTTTTGCTAAATAGAGTTAATTATCGGCCCGGTTTCATATGAGTCTAAGATGTTAGTTCCGTAAAATAACTGTCTAACTGATGGATACAAAAGACGCATGCGAATAAAATGTTGGGGAGCTAGAGGATCAATCTGTGTATCAGGGCAACAATATACCAAGTACGGCGGCGATACCACCTGTTTTGAGATCCAGGCGAATTCGGGTGAGGTTGTGATCATTGACGCCGGTACCGGCATCCGCAGGCTTGGAAAATCCATGGTTCAAAAAAAAATTAAGAGATGTTATCTGCTTTTGACCCATACCCACTGGGATCACATCATTGGTCTGCCCTTTTTTCATCCCCTGCTTGATGCGGATACCACAGTCCACATCCAGGACCGGACCTTTGCAGGACTGACAACGAAACAGGTCATTGACCGGGTCATGTGTATGCCTTTTTTTCCCGTCGGATTAAAGGACTACAACGCAGATATCCGGTTTGATTCATCTCTGAACAACCGTTTTTCCATCGGCAGCCTGGATATTGAAACAATCCTCACCTCCCATTCCCAGGACAGCATTGGATACAGGTTTACGGAAAATGGGAAAACATTTGTGTTTCTTACGGACAATGAACTGGGATATACGCATTCCCAGGGCAGAAGCGTTAAAGAATACATCGCCTTTTCAAAAGATGCGGATTTACTGTTCCATGACACCGAGTACACGGATGATGAATACCTGAATAGAAGGGGGTGGGGGCACTCCCGCCTGTCCGATGTTTTGGATTTAAGCGTTAAGGCGTCAGTGGGGCAGCTTGGCCTGATTCATATCAACCAGGACAGAACCGATGACCAGGTGGATGCCATGGTTGACCAGTGTCGCCGATTTTTCAATAATAATCACCTCTCCACCTCCTGTTATGCCGTTGCTGCGGATTTTGAAATTTTTCTATAACCCTTCAAAAGCCTGGGAGGCTGCCAAGAATTTTTCCCACCCCAGGGTGGTCGCCATGCTCTTTTTCGGGTTCAGCGCAGGGCTGCCCATTCTGCTGATTTTTTCATCTCTGTCACTTTGGCTTCGTGAGGCAGGTATCCAGCGTTCGGCTGTCACCTTTTTCTCCTGGGCAGCCTTAGGGTATTCCTTTAAATTTATCTGGGCGCCGTTGGTTGATCAAATGCCCATTCCCGTAATGACCCGAAGGCTTGGCCGGCGCAGGGCCTGGATACTTCTGGCCCAGATCTGCATTGCCGCGGCCATTTTTGCCATGTCCATGATTGATCCGGCAAAGGCAGAGAACTGTTTATCCTTGATGGCTCTGGCTGCCGTGGCCTTAGGCTTTTCTTCGGCCACCCAGGACATTGCCATTGATGCCTACCGCATTGAATCGGCAGGCGAAGCGCTCCAGGCCTTGATGGCTTCGGTGTATATTGCCGGATACCGGATCGGGATGCTGGCCGCAGGTGCAGGTGCCTTGTTTATAGCCCAGATCCAAGGCTCAACCCCGGGCGCTTATGATTACACGGCCTGGCGCACGGCATACCAGATCATGGCCGGGCTGATGGCCATTGGGATGATCACGGTATTTGTAATTAAAGAACCTGCAATAACGGAAAAAGAAGCAACTTGCGCCCGGCACAGGGATCATGCGCGGTTTTTTATTCTTTTTTTAATTTCTGCGGCTGCTTTTGTGGGGTGGTTTTATTTTTCATCCGGGATAGCATCCACATTAAAAGAACAGGTGGCCCTTGTTGTGAAAAATCATTCTGCCGCCGGATTTATAGTTGAAACCGCACGGCTTGCCGCAGGGCTTTGTTCAGCACTTCTGGCGGCAAGGGTGATGGTGGCCCTGAAAGTGGCGAACATGGAGATGATCCGGTCCGCCTATGTTGAACCGGTTTCGGATTTTTTTTTGCGGTACGGCGCAGGCCTGGCCTGGCTGCTTCTTGCGCTTATCGGCCTGTACCGGATTTCGGATATTGTTCTAGGTGTTATTTCCAATGTCTTTTACCAGGACATGGGTTTTTCAAAAATTCATATCGCAAGCATCGTAAAAACCTTCGGACTGTTCATGACCATTGCCGGCGGTTTTCTGGGGGGCACCCTGTCCATTCAGTTCGGGGTGATGCGCATTCTTTTTGCCGGGGCATTGCTGTCAGCGCTGACAAACCTGCTGTTTGTTCTCATGGCCTGGACCGGTCCGGCCCTGCCCATGCTCTACCTTGTGATCTCCGCGGACAACCTGGCCGGCGGCCTTGCCGGTGCTGCATTTGTGGCCTTTTTATCCAGTCTGACCAATGTCAGGTTCACCGCCGTTCAATATGCCGTATTTTCGTCATTAATGACTCTTGTGCCAAAGGTATTTTCTGGATATTCCGGGGCCATGGTGGACCAACTGGGATACCCTGTGTTTTTCACCATAACCGCCGTGATGGGTATCCCGGTTCTTATTTTAATCCTGATCTGCGGGGTTAAACTGCAAGTTAAGGACCGCAGATGAAATTCAGCAATTCTAAATTTAATAAAGTATAATCCTCTCTCAGTCATAGTCCATACTAACCCCAAGATCACTGGTGAAATTCGGTGCATTCTAATTGTTGAAATATAAGGGTAAAAATCAAGGTTTGACCCCATGACACGCAGGTGCTATATATTGCGGCCTACATTATGTTATCGTTTGACATCAAATTATTGGATAAAAAAACTTGAGCATCAAGTAACAGATAAAATTTTTTGCAACCTATCCTGGATGGTGATAAACACTCTGTGTTTGGATTTTTTGTGATACTTCCATATGTTCAATTTTGTAAGGAAAATGAAATGAAAAAAATGATTTTTTTTATATCTATATTGTTTATATTTATAACATCAAATCAAGCTGTCGCCTTGCCAGAAGGCTTGCAACCAAGCACTGAGAAAATGTTAATTGGTTCGTGGGAAGTATCTGTATATATTTCGCCTGCTGAGATAGCACAGATGCTTGGTGAATCTCTTCCACAAAATTTAAGTATAGCACTAACAGGGTCTGGTTCTCACACTTATCATGTTGGAGGGAAATGCAATACTGATGGGCAAGTTACATTAAGGTTGAATCTGGAAGGTCAAGAGTTACCTCTCAATTTTTTAGTACGACATGCAGGGACATGGGAGATACACGACAACATAATAGTCGAAACTAATATTAATTCGGTTGTAATCCCTAATGACCCAATTACTATGAACGTAGTGAACGTATCACCGGAATATCAATCAATGTTTACGCCTGGTTCGGGAGACTCCACGTCTATGAAAATAATTCACATTTCAGAAAAAATAGCAGAATTGAAGATGATGGAACCACCATACCGCAGTTTTACATTAAGAAAAAAGATTGGAAAATAGATTCCCGACTCGGTAGAACTCTGGAGAACATAAAGACTGCTGAGTAACCAGCTCTTTAACTATGCAACCTATTTGCTTTTTTATCCATCTTATCTTGCATGTTCACTTATCTGACGGGGTCTCATTCGAATAGTAAGAATAACCAGATCTGCATGAATATTTAAAATATGAATGACGAAATCATTCAACATAATTTGGAAAGGCTTGCAAATTTTTTCTTCAATTTGCCACATAATGAACCACGTACTCTTATGGTATTTATGTAGCGAGTTTTTTTTGTTGCGAGTTCTACCCAGCCTGACCCAGCGGAACCCCGCCCCTATTTAAAAAAAATAATACCCCGCTGCTCTCTGCCTGTTCATATGGTACGAATAGCGGAAGGACTTTAAACGTTGGATATCGATATACTTATGGGCTGCTTGATCAGCGGTGAAAATGGCATAGATGGCCTTTATTGCAGGGCTGTGTTATGCTTGTAATATGAACGGGAATTTTGATCACAGAGGCTAAAAACGATAGAAAAAATTATGTAGCCAATTTTTTTTAGGATTTTTTAAATGTGCCGTAACCCTTTGAATTATAAAACGATACCCACTTGCACGAACGTTGTTGAAATGCTCTATAAATTCAGATAGTTAAGCCCACTCGCAACATAATGGTATACAGGCACGCTCAAGCCTATCTGAAAGCCGTATTCAATAATAAAAATAGTCAACGCCTTTACTGGCAATTGTTTATGAGCCTCCGAGATTGATACCGAATATCCTTTGCCTCTATCTCCGATATTCCTAATGACAGCAAAAAGTCATGGTGGGCTTCTGGAGATCGGGATTCAAATTCTGCGTGCCATTTCATCATGGCTGGTTCGTCCATGCCGGCAGCCTGAAGCATTTTTACCCACATCTGTTTGTCAATGGCAGGCCCGTAAACGTCGCTGGTCATTTCTTTGAGTAGGCAGATTAAGACCTGCTGCTGGCGTTTTAGATCGACTATCTGCTGTCCGATTTCCCATAATCGATTCTCAAGTATTTTTACACTTGGGGCATTATCTGAGTCCAGCAGTTTTTTTATATCAGCCAGGGCCAAGCCTGTATTGCGAAAGGTGCAGATTTGGTTAAGCCTGTCATGATCTTTTTGCGTATAGAGACGATAACCCGCCTCTGACCTATCAGAGGGGATTAAAAGACCAATTCGATCATAGTAAAGCAGGGCACTTCGTGAAAGGCCGAACAATCCGGATAGTTGAGAAATGGAATAGGTTTTCATTTTTCGAAAGAGTGGCGACCGCCAATGCTGCCGCCACTTTTTTTCTATTTGCTGTTGCCCCGGATCTCAACGATCTTTTCGGGAGGAATCCTCAACCAGGAAAGAAAAGCCTTGTGCCCCTCCGGGTGGCTTTTTTCAAAATTATGATGCCATTTTTTCATTTGATCTTCAGTCAGTCCGATCTGCTTGAACATATCAACCCAATTTTCTTTGGTCAATTGATGTTGCATGATTACACTTCCCCTTTATTATAAGTTTTAGTTTCTACCACGGCCATGACAACGACAGTTCTAAAGGGTGAACCAATAGACGGGTCAAGCACTTTTGTTATCGAACCGGTTGAATTAAAAGATTCAGTCATATCTGTCTTATATTTGACAATGTATGGATTAACAGGGATAGTCCGGGGTTTTTATTTGCCTAAAAACGGTCCTTACCTTGGACATAGTCCTCACCCCAAGCCCCTCAGCATGATTTGCCAAATTTTATATTTCAGGCATCAAATAACAAAAAGTGAATCAATTTTGGAAAACGCTAAAGTTCGGTTCCACTATCCATGCCAATCTTTCATTCAAAACCTTATTAAACCCAACTAAACCTGGTTGACAAAAAACAGACACCGTGTAAAAAGACAAACTAAACCAATTTGACCCTATACTCTTCAAAGGTGTAAAAAATGGAAGATCGTTGGTTGTCAGTCGAGGAGATTGCTCAATATCTGGGTGTCAGCAAAGATACAGTTTACACATGGATAAACAAAAAGAAAATGCCTGCCCACAAAGTCGGCCGTCTTTGGAAATTTAAGAAAGATGAAGTCGATATTTGGGTCCGTGACGGGAAAGCAAATGGTTCTAAAGAGGGTGAAGATCAGTGAAACAATCTGCGGGAATACTTGACAATAAATCACTGGGAAATGTTGTTTCCGAGCTCAAAGGAAATATTGCTTCCGGCTGCACTCTCTCCGTGGTTTCCGCACTGTTTTCTCTTTACGCCTACGATGAACTGAAAAAGGAACTTTCAAAGGTTTCCAAGTTCAGGCTTCTTGTACCAAATCATGGAGATGGAGATGGAGATGGTTTTCTTAAAAACCTGTCCGGAAATCACTTGGACCGTGGTCTTCGGAATCGGCTTGATGTTACTCGTATCGCACGGGAATGCTCGGAATGGCTGAAACAGAAGTGTGAAGTCCGCAAGTTACCTTCACCGGTTCATCAGAATCTTATTCATTTATCTCACGCCGGTAATGATGAGTACCTTGCTATTGTGGGCAGCTCATCTTTCACCACTGACGGTTTGGGTATCGTTCCATCTGAATCCCACCATATGAACACCTGCTTTCGCAGTTCCGGTGAGGCACATTCGCTTATAAAGTGGTTTGACGAACTGTGGGCTTCCGGAAAAAACAGCAATGATTTTGAAGCGATTCTTCAGGACGCTCTTGTGCTTGTTTATTCAGACAAAACTCCCCAACAAATCTATTTCCTGACTCTGTTTAATATCTTCAGGGATTTTATCGGCGAGCTGGATGAGGACAAAATCATCAAGCCCCAGACCGGAATCAAGAGTACACAGGTCTGGCAGAAGCTTTACAAATTTCAGCGGGATGGCGTTCTTGGAGCCATCGATAAAATCGAACGCTACAATGGCTGCATTATCGCAGACAGCGTGGGGCTGGGTAAGACCTTCGAGGCGCTGGCGGTCATCAAATACTACGAACTCCGCAATGACCGGGTTCTGGTTCTTTGCCCCAAAAAGCTAAGGGAAAACTGGACCTTATATACCGTTAATGACAAACGAAACATCATGGCTTCGGACAGGTTCAATTATGATGTCCTCAACCATACGGATCTGACCCGTGTGCGAGGAATGTCCGGGGAGATCAATTTAGAGACCCTGAACTGGGGTAACTACGACCTGATCGTTATCGACGAGTCGCACAATTTCAGAAACAACCCGGCCCGCAAGGATGATTCTCTGACCCGCTATTCAAAGCTGATGAACGAGAGCATCAAAGCCGGCGTAAAAACCAAGGTGCTGATGCTTTCGGCGACACCGGTAAACAACCGGATGAACGACCTGAAAAACCAAGTCGCCTTTATCGTTGAGGCAAAAGATGACGCATTGAAGACCAACGGTATTCCCAGCATCGAGCAGACGCTGAAAATGGCTCAGACGCGCTTCAATGCGTGGTTGAATTTGGACGACTGCGAAAGAACCACCGAATCCCTGCTGGAGACTTTGAATTTTGACTATTTCAAATTGCTGGATCTCCTCACCATTGCCCGATCCAGAAAGCATATCGAAAAATATTATGATGTAACGGAAATCGGAAAATTTCCGGAGAGGCTCAAGCCCGTCAATATCAAGACAGACATTGATACAGAGGGACGCTTCCCGGCTCTTGAAAGTATTAACAAAGACATTCGGCTGCTTAATCTGAGCGCCTATGCTCCGCTGAAATATGTTTTGCCGCAAAAGGCTGAAGAGTATAGCCGCAAGTACGACCGAAAGGTGGCCGGCGGTTCCATGTTCAGACAGGTAGACCGTGAACAGAGCTTGATTCATTTGATGCGGGTTAACCTGTTCAAACGAATGGAAAGCTCTATCAACTCCTTCACAATGACGCTGGAGAAACTACTCGGCGAAGTAACAGGGTTGATTCAGAAGATTGCGGACCATGACAACAATTCATCTGTCGAAGAGTTTGATATCGAAGAGATTGAAATAGAAGATGACGCCTTTTCCCCTTTTGTTGTCGGCAAAAAGGTCAAAGTCCTGATTCAAGACATGGATACGGTTCGCTGGAAACAAGAGCTTGAGGAGGATCGGGAAATTCTGGAGAAGCTCATTTCGTCTGCACGAGCAGTTAAGGCTCCGCAAGATGAAAAGCTCAGGAAACTGAAGGAGCTCATTCGTTACAAAGTCACCCATCCGATTAATCCGGACAACAAAAAGCTCATCATTTTCACCGCATTTGCAGACACCGCCAAGTATCTATACGAAAACACAGCAGAATGGGCACAGCGGGAGCTGGGAATCTATGCCGCCTTGGTGACTGGTTCCGGTGAAAACAAAACCGAGATGCCCGGCATACGCAAAGACCTGGCCTCGATCATCACTTCTTTCTCTCCGGTATCAAAAGAGCGTGACAAAATTGATTCTTCTCTCACTGCTGAAATTGACCTGCTGATTGCCACGGACTGTATTTCAGAAGGACAAAACCTGCAGGACTGCGATTACCTGATCAACTATGACATTCACTGGAATCCGGTTCGAATCATTCAGCGTTTTGGCCGTGTTGATCGACTGGGCTCGAAAAATGACAAAATCCAACTGGTGAACTTCTGGCCCAACATGGAGCTGGATGAATACATCAATCTGGAGGCCCGCGTTTCCGGTCGCATGGTCCTGTTGGATATTTCGGCCACTGGTGAAGAGAACGTCATTGAATTTACCGATTCCGGGAAAATGAATGATCTCGAATACCGCCGCAAACAGCTTGAGAAGCTTCAGAACGAAGTGGTTGATATTGATGACGTCGAAGGTGGCATCTCCATTACCGACCTTACGCTGAACGACTTCCGTATGGATCTCAGTGACTACATAAAAGAGCATGAGAACCTACTGGCGCGGATACCCTCTGGCGCGTATGCCGTGGCCAGCATCAACGACTCTTTAAAAGGTGAGTTCTCACCCGGAGTGATTTTCTGCCTCAGAAATGAAGGCGCTCAAACCGTTTCAGACGCCACCTATGCTTTGTCGCCTTACTATCTGGTCTGAGGTGTCCAAACCACCACATT
>NZ_DDYV01000199.1:0-2529 GCF_002348205.1 Desulfobacter sp. UBA2225
TCGCTGCGGTGATAGGCTGACCACCGGCGCCTGTTACGGATAGCGCTGTAGCCCCGGTCACGCCGTCCACCAGGTGTTTGCCAGCCACCCAGACATCCCCGGACATGGTGACCGGATAGGAAAAAAACAAGAAGGCCCGCCCGGTCAATGCCGGGTTAAGAATATTGCGCCCCGTACCACCAAACACCTCTTTTCCGATAACCACACCAAAGGAGATGCCAAGCGCCACCTGCCACAAGGGGATGGTGGGGGGTAGGGTCAAAGGTAAAAGCAGCCCTGTGACCAGGAAGCCTTCGGATATATTATGCCTCCGCACCACGGCAAAAAGAAACTCCCAGGCAAAGCCCACCACATAAGAAACAATGATCATGGGCAGTACATACCAGGCACCCGTAAGAAAGCATTTTGCCATGGACAAGGTTTCCCCGGTCCCGATGCTGGCCTGGTATCCGACATTATATATCCCGAAAAAGGTGACCGGCAAAAGTGCCAGGATCACGATGCTCATGTAGCGTTTCAGATCCAGGTGATCCCGGACAAAGGGCATGACACGGGTTTTGGCCGACGGCACAAAGAAAAATGTTTTTGTGGCGTCCCAGACAGGTTCATACTTTTTATACTTCCCGTCCGCGGTAAACAAGGGCCGTGTATCATCAAAAAACTTTTTCAGGAGATTCTTCATTATTTGTCCTTGTAATAGCCATCCATGGCGTCCGAAAGGATTTGGGTCAGTTCAATTTTGGAGGGGCAGGCAAATGAGCACAGCCCGCACTTGCAGCAGTCCATGAGCCCCAGCGCCAAGGCGTCTTCAAGGTCATCTGCATGCAGCGCCTTCATGATAAAGGAGGGCATAAGACCATTGGGGCAGATGCGTTCGCAATATGAACAATTAATGCAGGCCCTTACTTCCCCGTGAAGGGTGCAATCCATTTTTGCCGGACGTCTGAACAGAGAAGACAGAAACGTGGACGATAAGGTGGGCTTGTCAAGGCCGGGCCGGGCAAAACCGAACATCTCTTCCCCGGGCCCCGCCTCAATGATATTAACCGTGTTTTCAAAAAAACCGATATGGGCATCTTTTTCCAGGATCCTGCCGTTGAACCGTCCTGTGGTGGCAATAGTTTGTCCATGCATTTGGGCGGCCAAGACAGACAAAGGCATGCCCTGGCGACCCAGCATATGAGGGCGTCGGTCCCCGGGCCGGGTAATGGTGACGATCTTGTCAACCGGATACCGACCGGAAAGTAAAAAGCGGCCCATCATGACCAGGTGATCCAGGCGGATGCACCAGGAACTGTTCTCCGCCGCCTGTTGCTTGATCTGATAAAGTACGGCACCGGGCTGCCAGGCAGGATAAATGTCCGGGGCTGTATGGGTGATCTGATCCGCCACGGAACTGCCTATCTCCCGGATGCCTTTAAGGCGGCTTTCCCGGCAGACCACGGCAAGTTGATGCGAAAATCTGCGTAAGACCGCCATGCCCGCTTCAAAGGCAGCAATGTTGCCTTTAAGGATTATGGCCGGGTGCGGCGAAAAGAGATCATTGCCGTCCATGGCCACAATAATCATGGCAGGGGAATGATCCGGATCGGCGACATCCAGCGCTGGAAACTGGCGCAGGCCCTGCCACAGGCCGCCATTTTTCAAGTTCGTCACAAGCGCATTCCGGGGCATGCCGACGATGCCCTCCAAAGTCACAGGATCATATTCAACATACTCATCTTCGGACTCAGTTGCGATCACTACCTCCATCAGCCGTCGACGATGCCCGTAAACTACCTTTTCCACCCGGCCGGTTCCAGGGGAAACATATTGTATGGTTGTATCCCGTTTATCCGTGAACAGCGGCTGGCCGGTTTTAACGCGCAGCCCCTCTTTAATCAGCAATTTTGGCCGGATATGCGGTATGTCCCCGGCACAGCATCCCAGACTGGGCGGCAGGGCCAGGGGAACACAACTCAGATCGGGCTCTTCAGGCACATTCAGGTCAAATCCCCGGAAAATTTTTAACGTTTTCATTTAATTATCCCATGTTTGTTGCCGGCAGTGAACAGAATATAGATACTTTTTTTCGAATGGGCACAAATTTTTGACTCGCATCTTTTTTCAGGTTTTTATTGTACCAGATACCGAAATAAGATCAAATGTATAAACATGATCCTTTTAAATTTAATACATTGATTGTCTATGATCCATTTAGGGCTTGGTCATAACATCGGCCACAGCCTAAGTTGGGTTGAACGAAGTGAAACCCAACAACTTATCGGCGTTGGGTTTCGTTCCTCAACCCAACCTACCAAAAATTCGGATGGCCTCAAATATGACCAAGGCCTCCATTTATAATTGACATGAAACTGCAGGCAGGTTAAATGCTATTGCCTTGGGGGTTCCTGGTTTACCCCTTGATTTTCCGACATAGAAAGAATAGAAGAGAAATCTAGTTCAAACTAACGGCCATGGGCCGATCTGGTCGATCAACACCCAGGCTTAACCCACAACAAAGTTTGAAATATCTGAGTAACTTACCCA
>NZ_DDYV01000218.1:0-11259 GCF_002348205.1 Desulfobacter sp. UBA2225
GGACTGCAGGGAACCGACTGCCTGACCATAACACTGTTTTTATTTGCAGGGGCTGTGGCAATATGGTCGGTGGAACCGATCACGGCCACCTGATTTACATTCAGGGCGGCGGCAACATGCATCAGGCCGGAATCATTGGTCACAAAAAGGGTTAACGCACCGATCAGGGCAAAGGCTTTGGAGAGGCTGGTTCTGCCCGCCATGTTGATGCAGGCCCCGTGGGCCATGGCGCAGATTTCATCTCCGAGCTCCCGGTCTGCGGGCCCGCCGAAAATAATGACCCGGGTCCGGTGGCGCGCTGCCAGTCCTGAGGCAAGTTGCGCGTACCGTTCAGGAAACCAGCGTTTGGCGGTCCCCCCGGTGGCCCCGGGATTGATGCCCAGCACGGGGCGGCCCGGACCCGACAATGCCTGTTCATCAAGAAATCGTTGGACCCATTCCCTGTCCCGAGGATCCGGGTAAAGCTCCAGCTCCCTGCCCGCAATGTCAAGGCCTGCCGAGCTTAAAATGGCCAGGTAATAATCAATGAGATGACCTTTCTTCAGGGCAGGATCCATCTTGATGCACCGGTTGAGCAGCATGGCCCGGGCATCGGTGTTGTAGCCCAAACGTTCGGGAATCCGGGCCAGGAATGCCAACAGTGCGGCCTCAAACGCATTCTGCATCAGAATGGCCAGATCAAATCTTTGAAACCGCATATCTTTGGCCAGCCTGAGGGTCCCTAAACCCATTTTGTGGCGTCCCTGATTTTCATACACCATAACATGGTCAACATGGGGGTTGTTCTGATACACCGGTACCACCCAGGGTTTGGCCAGCACCGTGATTCTGGCCCTGGGAAAATTTGAGCGCACAGCCCGGACCACCGGGGTGGTCATAACGGCATCTCCCACCCAGTTGGCGGCCCGGATCAGGATGTGTGCCCGGCTGCTGTCTTTCAATCGGATTTCAGTCATCTGTTTTAGGCCAGGGGCAATAGTTTTTGGTTTTCCAGCGATTGTGGACCCAGAAATACTGGTCCGGATATTTTCTGACCAGGGACTCGATAGCCGATGTATAGTTCTGGGTATTAATCTCAATATCCTTGATGGGGTCCCCGGTTTCCACCAAGGGAATTTCAGGCAGGAACTCCACAGTGAAATGCCGGTTTTTACGCACCGTATATATGGGTAACACAGGCGCCTTGGTTTTCAGTGCCAGCTTGGCAAAGCCCCTGTGGGTACAGGCCGGTGCCCCAAAAAAATCCACAAACGGGCCCATGTACCAGTCCACACTCTGATCCAGAAGGGACCCTACGATTTGACCTTGGTTCAATATGGCTTCAGCTGTTTTAGAGCTCTTTCCCTTGGGGATCACTTCCAGGTTAAACCGGCTGCGATTTTCCCGGATCAGCCGCTCCAGGGGCTTAAAATCTAATTTTCTATAGATGGCATACCCCTTGACCCCCACCGGCTCTATGCCGGCGATGAGCATTTCAAAATTCCCCAGGTGACACAACAATCCGATGACCCCTTTGCCCCTGGCATGGGCCGCTTTGATATATTCCACCCCTTTGATGGTGAAATGACTTAAAAATGTATCCCGGTCAAATTTCAGGGTCCATGCAAATTCGAACACAATGGTCACAATATTTTTAAACACCTGTTTGCCAAGTATTTTGATCTGACCCGGCGTCATATGATCGCCAAAGGCCCGGGTAAGATTCTCCAGGGTGATTTTTCGATGTCTTGCGTCAATTTTGAACCAGAGCAGGCCTAAAAAGTGGGCACAAAAATCAGCCAGCCAAATGGGCAGTCTGCCCAGGGCCAGCACCAGAAGACGCAACAACCGATAAATCTGATCATCATTCATACATTCATTCCGATTAAATTATTATGGACAACCCTGACGTTGCGGCCTGCCAAACCTATTGTCCAAAATAAATTTTTCCAGGTCTTGGGAATTGGAAAAACGCAACCGAATATCAATGACAGCAACCGTCACATCCCTGAAGTATGCCGGGGTTACCTTTACCCAGTCTTTCCGGGTTGTCAGGATCAAATCCACATTCAACGCCCTAGCCCGGTCCAGAATCCGTTTAAAATCAGGCCCGTTATACCTGCAATGGTCGCAAAATTCAAGGTGGTCGGAAATGTTTACCCCCAGATCCCGCACGGAGTGTGCAAAGGACGCGTTCCGGGCCAGGCCTGAAAACAGAAGAGCTTTTTTTTCCTTCAAAACACAGGAGTGGAAATCCGTTGTGTCATTATCGCTCCCGGCCGGAAATAATTGCGCCACAAAGGGTTCATGTGTGCAGAAAAAAACCGGCACAGACGGCAATTTTTCACTGATGTCGTTTGCAGCGGATTGACTCTCTGATCCCTGAAACGTGTCCAATTGAAATACATCCGGGGGACACCGGGTGAACACAATGCCATCAATTCTATTCTTTGCCATACCAAGCGTTTCACGCAACCGTCCTGCCGGGAGCATGCGTCCGTTCCCCAAAGGCTGCCTGTAGTCTAGAAGCACCAGATTGAGGTCCCGGCGCAATTTCAGGTGCTGGAATCCGTCATCAAGAATGATCACATCCGGTGCAAAGAGTTCCAAAGCCATAAGGCCCGCCTTATACCGGTCTTTTCCCACCGCTACGGGAAAGGCTTTTTCCATGGCCATCATATAAGGTTCATCACCGCAGGTTTTTGCATCCAGAAACACCTGCCGGCCGTCCGATACCACAGCAGCCTCTTTTTCAAGTGCCCCCCTGTAGCCCCGGCTGATCACCACGGGACGCAACCCTTTTTCCACCAGCATCCTGGCCACCCAGATTGCCATGGGTGTCTTACCCGATCCGCCCACAGCCAGGTTGCCAATGGAAATTACAGGGCAATCAAGGCGCCTGGATTTCAGAAAACCGGTCCCATACATGGCATAACGCACCCTCACGCAGGCTTTGTACAGACTTGCACAGCCGGCCAGCACCTGATCAAAGGAACAAGGCGAAAAGGGAGCAGGGTTTTCCATGGTCTGCAATACCCGTTTTTCTATCCGGTCCAGCCAGGCTTTAATCAAGAAACGCCTCCATCCGGCTTAAACAGGCATCTATCGCCCCTGCGTTGCCGTTAAAGATTTGCCGGGCATTGTGTCCGGTGCGGCTGCAATGGTCAGGATTGCGCAGCAATTGTTCCAGTTCACCGGCCAGGGCTTTTTCGTCTTCAACCAGGATGCCGCCTTTGCCCTGAATAAACAATTGGGCCATTTCACGAAAGTCCGTCATATGGGGCCCAAAAAGAACCGGTTTGCCGAACATGGCCGGTTCCAGAAGGTTATGCCCGCCCTGGGCCACCAGGGATCCACCCACAAAGGCAACTGTACAAAGCGCATAGGCGTTGGCCAGAATACCGATGGTGTTGAGAAACATAATATCTGCACCTTGCTTGCGTTCAAGCGGATCCAGGTAGCATGCAACCCTGAACCCGGCTATGGGCAATTCCCTGAACAAAGCGGTACACCTGCCCGGATCCCGGGGGGCAATAACAAGTTTAAGTTCGGGGGCTGTCCGTCTTGCCTGGATAAACGCCCGGACCACCATGGGTTCTTCACCGGGATGGGTGGAACCGGCCACCATTATCCGGTCACCCGTGTGAAATCCCAGATTCCGGACCAGGGTTGAAACCGCTTCCCGGGATAAAAGAGGACAGGGCTGATCAAACTTGATATTGCCGGTGACCTGAATACGCTTCCCGGGCACACCAAGCTGTTCAAAGCCCAAAGCGTCCTGCCGGGTTTGGGCCAAAACACAGGAAAGCGTTGAAAAAAACAGTTTGGAGAACGGCCCAATACACTGATACCCCTTTAAAGAGCGTGGGGACAATCGTGCATTCACAAGGACCACTGGAATTTTGCGTTGATGCATGACAGACAAAAAACCGGGCCACAAATCCGTTTCCACCAGACAAACAAGGTCCGGTGAAATGCGTGAGGCCACCCGCATCACTGCAAACCAAATATCAAAGGGGAAATAGCCTGCCGTCGTGACCGGGGAATCGGCCCGGCCCGGGTGCATCAGCGCAAGGGCCCGCTCAAATCCGGTTTTGGTGGATGCCGTAAAAATAATATGGTGGGTCGGATATTTTTTTCTAAACGCGGTTACCAGGGGCAGACTTGAGTTCACTTCTCCCACGGACAGGGCATGAACCCAGATTCTGTGCGTATTGGCTTCTTTCTTAGGAATCCGGGTAAACAAGCCCAGGCGTTGTAATAGATTGGCCCGCCGTTTGGCCGAAAACATCCAGGCAATCGGCAAAAAAGGCAGGCACAAAAAGAGTACACCCAGGGTGATGATATGGTAAAAAAAAATCATGAAACCGGCATTATTCCGTCTGAATCAGATAGATAGACCCCAGGCATAGAAAAACCAGGTTGCCCACCCAGGCGGCCACCACCGGCGGCAGGATCTTTGCGTAGCCCAAAGAGGCCGTAAACCCGAATACAAACCAGTACAGAAAACAAAATCCCATGCCCACGGCAATGCCCACGGGCAGATTGGTTTTCACAAAACGCCTCATGCCCGTGGCAGCCCCTGTCAACGCCATGATCACACAGATAAAGGGAAAGGCCAGCTTCCCGTACATATCCACCTTATAAGTGGTGGCGTCATACCCTTCGGCCGTTACTTTTTCCACATACCCTCTAAGCTCGGTATAACTCATTTCGTTGGTCTTCTGGGCCACGAGGCCAAGGTCGTCAGGGTTCAAATCAAGGGTTATGACCTTGCTGGGCTTTGCGGTCACCTGATAGTCTTCGATTTTGGGGTCATACACCTGTTCAGTGACATCTTCCAGAATCCATTGGCCGTTGTCATAATACCCTTTTGCCGCATCAATACGCGAGGCGATCTTGAAGCCTGCGCCCATGGTGGTGCATGTGATGCCGGCCACCGTCTTTTGCACCGGGTCAAAAAAATTAATATGCACAAGCATTTTATCCGAACGGATCCAGAAGTCTTTTCGACTATGAACCACCCCTTTGTTTTCAACCATCTCATGGTAACGAATGTGGTTGGAGCGGGCCATGGACACGGGAATCAGGGTTTCACCCAAAAACAGCATCAACAGGGCCGAAAGACATCCGACCCCAATAGCGGGCTTGACCAGAAAATACACAGAGATCCCCGAAGACCTTAACGCCGTAAGCTCTTCATTCCGATTCATAATACCAAACACGGAAATAACGGCAAGAAGCAGTCCTGCCGGAGTGAACTGAACAAACATATACGGCAGCTTAAGCACCACATACCAAAGGCCCCTGGCAAAAGACACATCGTATTCAAGCATTCTATCCATATGGGACAGGTAATCAATAAAAACAAACAGTATAATAACCAATGCCTGGATAATAATGAAAATCCGGATAAACTCTTTAAGCCAGTATTTGTGCAGGCATTTAATCACGATTTTATACTTTTCCTGAAACAGGCCACGACCGTTGCGGCAAGATTTTGCATCCAACGGGGCAGATGTACGGGCTGCTCCTTGGCATTACGGATCAAAAGAAAAATGCCCGCCCCCCCCATGACCACATTGGGCAGCCACATGGCAATGACCGGCGGATAACGGCCGGCCTCCCCGCCGGACCAGCCAAAGGCCAGCAGGAGATAGTAAAGCAGGAAAAAACCGATTCCCATTCCAAAGCCGCTTGATTTTCTTAAGGATATGGACTGAACACCCAAAGGAAATGCCAACACCCCCAAAGCAAGACAAGCAAAGGGAATGGAAAATTTTTCATGCAAAACCAGACGTGCTTCCCTATCCATTTCAGGTTTTTTAAAACCGATTTTGATACGCTGGAGCAGTTCATGAAGGCCCATTTCATCAAAATCCTTTGTCACTTCCGTGGACTTATGTTGTTGCATGGCAGTCAGGTCGACATTGATGTCATAGTGCCCGAAGTTGATATTGGTTACGGAATGATTCTGAACATTAACCTGGTTGATCATGCCGTCATACAAACGGATGGTGTATACATCCTGGTCTCCCTGGCGCACCAGGCGTCCCCTGGGAGCGGTTGAGATAGAAACCATGTCGGCAGTCCTGCGGTCCTCAATGAATACGTCCGTCAAATCCCGGGTGCCCATATCCACATGGGCCACGTAAATCATGATTCCATTCAGCTGACTGTTGAACTGGCGCTCCTGAAGTGCTGCGTCAATACTGGACCTGGCAAGTTCTATGGTTTTCACCTTCAGGGCCAGTTTACCATTGGGAATCCCGTAAACCGTGACCCACATGGTGATTAAAAGGGTAATCACACTGAAGATAAGTACGGGCGGCAAAAGTTTGTACAAAGACATTCCCGCCCCTTTCAGGGCGATTATTTCATTGTCCCCTGACATGCGCATCATAGTCAAAAGCACCGAAATCATGACCGACATGGGAATGGTAAACTCCATGAACCGCGGCAGGGTATAGGATATCAAAAGCAGGATATCCGTGATATTGGAGTTGTAGTTAACCACCATATTCGTGATATCCGGAATCCGGGTCATCAAAAACACCGAGGTCAGAAAAAAGGTGCTTATGGCAAACGGCGGGATCAGCTCAAAAAAAAGATAGGTATGTATACGTTTGAAAACCTTCATTGGCTTGGAAAATATGAACTTCTGGACATTGTGTCAATTACTATTGTTTGCATTATATTATTTTTCTGATATGAACGTAGAATTATGAAAACAGTCATTGTAGCAAACGGAACCCTGTCTGAGCCGGACGGGCTTTTACCCCGGATACAACAAGCGGATATGGTTATTGCCGCAGACGGCGGGGCAGTTCATCTTCACCACATGGGCATTATTCCCGGGATTATCATCGGCGACCTTGATTCCATTCCCACAGAGATCCTTTTATTTTATAAAGAAAAACAGGTTAAAATTTTAAAGCATCCGGTACGCAAAGACCAGACAGATATGGAATTGTGCATGGCATATGCCATTGACCATGGATGCACCGACCTTCTCATTATGGGTGCCACCAGCACCCGGCTTGACCATACCCTGGCAAATATTTTCCTTCTGCGCAGACTTGCAGACCAGGGGATCCCGACCACGATCTTAGATGCATATAATGATATTCATGTTGTTGTTTCCGGCCTGACACTCATGGGCCGTCCCGGCGACCTATTGTCCGTCATCCCGGTATCAGACCATGTTAAAGGACTGACCCTGGAGGGACTGGAGTATCCCTTGACGGATCAAACCCTTTGCATGGGTTCGACCATGGGTATCAGCAATGTTTTCACACAGGATGAGGCCAAAATCAGTCTTAAGTCCGGCGCCGTACTGGTCATAAAACCAAAGGAAGAGTGATTGCCTGCCTGTCAGGATGCCTTTGGGTTCTCTTTTTCTGCGCCTTCTTCACCGGTCCCTGCCCCTTCTCCTTCAACCGGCTCTTCCTTGCTTGGTGCAGCCCTGTGTTCAATCATAAATTCCTCCACCTTGGCTGCGGAAACGGCGATAACCACATGGTCAATGACAACTTCTTTAATCAACGCTTCCATATAGGGGTTGAGTACATCCTTGACCTTTTCTTTCTGAATCTTGATGCGATCAAAATCAGAGACATCATCATAGGTCAAAGAAGACAGATAGATGATGGCGGCATCCCTGGCCCGGGGATGAAATTGGGGCACCGGCTGCTCCGGCATCAGTTCCATAAGTTCCAAATGCATGCTCAGACACAGGTAGCGATCCTGAACATTGGATGAATGTTTGTCCAGATTAACAGCATACGGCGCCATGGAAACAATCGGATTAAGAGCACCTGAACCCTCTTTTCCCTTCTGGGGCACTGTTTTCTTCCATTCCTCCTTACGACCGTTTTCGCCCTCAAGGACCATGAGATGCTTGCTGAGTTCAAGCACCTTGTAAAAACGGGTGTCATTCTTTTTCCAGACATCTTCGATATCTGACGTCTCGACGGTAAAAATGAGCTGTCCTTTGTCCAAATGCCAGGTCCCGCCGGCCGTTCCCCTGGAATCAACAATTTTAGAGGTCACATCTGCAATTCTGACCGAAGATGTCCACGTGCCTTTCATATCCATGGCGGTGAGAATATAGGTGCGGTTCCGGTAGTAAATCCAGTTACCGGGGACCAGATCCGTATCCTTCTTTTCTTTTGCTCCGCCGCACCCTGCAATACAGACAAGGACAATGACCATGACGGCGCAGACAGCAGCACATCTGTTCAAAATCACTTCTTTAACCTGTTGTTCCATGGCATTTCCCCGAAAAATTGACATAAATTTATTCTCGCACAAAGCGTCACAAAGTTGAATAAAAAGCTTTGTGTCTTTGTGCGAATTTTTCAACTAAAAAGTTTCATATTTAGAATTGCTGAAAACCATTGGTGCTTGCCTCCCAGCCGGACAATAGTATACAATACCACCTTAAAATTTAAAAACTGAATATCATCAAACCATTAATAATAATAAAGAACACAGGCATAATTCAAATAATCATGGCCGTAACAGAACTCAGCAAGCAAAGATGTCAAACCCTTTTGATATCAATTCGTAAAATCATCCAGGCTGTTGACATTCATTCCAGAAAGCTGAACAAAGAATTTGGTCTGACAGGCCCCCAGCTTATTGTACTCCAGGAAATTTCCGCCCATGGCCATATTTCCATTACTCCGTTATCCCGGGCCACAAGCTTAAGCCAGGCAACCGTAACAGATATCACCAAGCGCCTTGAGACCCGGGGATACATAGCCAGAAAAAAAAGAGAGGATGACAGGCGGGCTGTCAGTCTTTTTCTCACGGAAAAGGGTCAGGATATCATCAAAAACCTGCCGCCTCTGCTCCAGGAGACATTCACACAGCAATTTTCCGATATTGAAGACTGGGAGCAGATGATGATCATAACCGCCTTTAAGCGGGTGGTGAGCCTTATGGCCGCAGACAAGTTGGAGGCGCCCCCCATCCTGCTTACAGGTCCCATCCGGCATAACACAAACGATTAGGAAAAATTAAAAGACTAAAAAGGCGTCTTTTGCTTTTTTTGCAAAGACGCCTTTTCAATAACAGCCATGGCGTGGTCTGGTTTACCCGCAGGTTCCGCCTGAGCATCCCCCGCATTTGCCTCCCTGGCCCAGATCAAGGCCGGAATTAAGGCTGAAGCCCATACCGTTGAAATCAATTTCAATCGTCTGTGCTCTTTCCATAAACTCTTTGTCTACTACGAATTTAAGCCCTTTAACGTCAAAGAGGTCGTCGGTGTCCTTAGGCTCATCCAGAGCCATTGCAAGAGACGGGCCCGCTCAGCCGCCTGAGTTGAGAAAAATCCGGATGGGGGTGGGTTCTTTCCCCTCAAAATAGGCATCAATCTGCGTTTTTGCAGCATCTGAAAGTGCAATCATTAAAAATACTCCTTTTTTCAGTGTATGGATTACCAGGCTGTTGCCTGTATTAAAAAAGTTAACCACACATTATTGCGTGTCAATGCCTGGAACTTGCCTTTTTGATTCATTTGTAACATACTATGCTTTTGTCACATTCGCTTTGGACCTCAGATTTATTAAAGATAACGTTCAGATCTTATAAGGAATTCCAATGAAAATTCTTGTCACTGGCGGTGCCGGATATATCGGCAGCCATACCTGCGTTGAACTGTTGAACCAGGGCCATGACGTGGTGGTACTCGATAATCTTGTCAACTCCTCCGCCAAGGCTCTTGACCGGGTCAAAAACATTACGGGAAAAGATCTTGCATTTTTCCAAACAGATTTGCTGGATGAAACAGGGATTCAGGCAGTGTTCAAGGCCCATCAAGATATTGAAGCCGTGATCCACTTTGCAGGGCTTAAGGCTGTGGGGGAATCGGTTTCGCAGCCCCTGCGCTATTACCACAACAATATCACCGGCACCCTGAACCTGATTGCTGCCATGGAAAAATCGGGGGTAACCGCCATTGTCTTTTCCTCATCCGCCACGGTTTACGGCAACCCGGCAAGCCTGCCCATTACCGAAGACTTTCCTTTGTCCGTAACCAACCCCTACGGCAGAACCAAACTGATNNATATTGGCGAAGATCCCAGGGAGATTCCCAACAATCTGATGCCTTATGTGGCCCGGGTGGCCATAGGGCAATTGCCCCGGGTCAATGTTTTCGGAGATGATTACGATACCCCCGACGGCACGGGTGTCCGGGATTTCATCCACGTCACCGACCTTGCCAAAGGACATATCTGCTGCCTTCCCAGGCTCATGGAAACGACCGGCGTAGGTATTTACAACCTTGGCACCGGCCGGGGATATTCGGTGATTGAGATGATCAAAGGGTTTGAAAAGGCCTGCGGACAAAACATCCCGTACCAAATAGCCCCCCGCAGGCCTGGCGACATTGCCGCATGCTGGGCCGACCCGTCTAAAGCAGAGCGCGAACTTGGCTGGAAAGCCGTCCTGGACATTGAGGATATGTGCAAAGATGCATGGCACTGGCAACAGAAAAACCCCAAAGGATATGACTCATAAGGAGAATAGCTATGGCGTCATTTATGTCGGAATTTGAAAGGATAATCAAAACAGAGGAGATAAATTCAGATACCCTGTCACAGATTTTAAGCCTTGATGAAGACCAGCAGCAGGCCATGATTGAACGGCTTGCCCCGGCCCCGGACAATGTTGCCTATGATATTTTATCCTTTCTTATGAACACCATGGGGCCCACCCACCCCCTTCGCCCACGTCTGTATCAACTCACCATGGACAGGGCACATATTAATTTTAAATTTTCCATGATCCTGATCAACCACACCAATCCGGATCATCCCGGCCCCATAACCCATTTAATCAAACATATTTTGAGCAAAGAGACAGACAAGGCCCTGCTCAAGGAGATTTTCCGGGCCGCCGGCAGACTTGGCATGGAATTTCTCGTTGATGACCTGGCGGAATTTGTTTTCTATGATGATTCTGAACTGCGCAGGGAAGCGGTTACGGCCATGGAACGTATCGGCACGAACAAAGCCTTGCATCGACTGGAAAAAATTGCACAAACCGACAAATGCGATTCGGACATCCTGGATGCCCTTACTTTTTTAAAGGGTAAACAAAAAACACCGCCTGCGTCCCAGCCCCGGGAAAAGGCAAAGCCGTCTCAACTGCCCCAACTATCCAGGCAATCCAAGCCGGCCAAACCAGCACCACCCTGCCAGCCCCCTGAGGACCCCAATGTCCGGCTGCTGGTTTCCCCTATAATTAAAGACCGCTTAAAGGCCTTTGATT
>NZ_DDYV01000297.1:0-12124 GCF_002348205.1 Desulfobacter sp. UBA2225
AATTGATGAATGGCCAGAATCAGGGTATGAGTAATCCAAACAGGAGCGATATTGTCAAAGAACGAAAAAATTTAAAACAAGCAAAAATCTAACCGGACATCACTGATTTTCTATTGCAAGTTTTTCTAATCCAGATTCTCGGTTGATTTTACGCAAAAATAAGCTATTCTTAATTATTACAGTAAGATAAAAGTGTCAACCAGAAGGGCCTTTCCGATGTATTCAACCAATTTGTGCCTGTCCAGGGTACTGTCCTTTTCTACGGTGTATAGGAACAGTCTTTGGGTAATTTTTGCATATGTGATATCATCGAAACAAGTCTCATCGACAGTTTAATATCTGTTTTATTGAAAAAAATTCTACACAAATTAATATACTGTCTGTATAATAGCATTAATAAGTTGCCTCTCTACCTCAAAATGCACACATCTGTTTTTCGCAATACTGTGACGTTTTATTGTTCCTGCTGGAAAAACCCCATCTGTTGTTAATTGAACCTCGTGCTGGATAAAGCTCAAACAAAGACTTCCGTTGTTATAAAGGTAGTGTGGAATTGGCACATTCAAACCTCAAATTCAAATGCGTTCAGGCAGCTTATTAACGTCTCTTATGTGCTATTTTATCGTTAGTAAACCCGAACTTTTAATTTTTAGGAGGTTATCATGGAAAATAGCGTTTACAAAATCATTGAACTAGTTGGGTTTTCCGAAAAATCCTGGGAGGATGCCGCCAAGGCAGCTGTGTCAACCGCCGATAAAACCTTGAGGGATATGCGGGTGGCCCAGGTGACGGAAATGGATATGCGTCTGGAAGATAACCGGATTGTGGGATACCGGGTAAAATTAAAAGTCTCATTCAAACTTGAAGGGTAATTGGCAAAGTAAATTGAGTAGGGTGAGGTCGGCCAATCAATTCGGCCTCACCCCTTTCACAGAACCGAACGTACAGGCCTCATATGAGGAGTATCGCATATCAATTTTCATTCCAAAATTAAAAATTCCTTTTCACCGTCACCTGGTTCGGCGTACACTCCAGAAGTTGGTAAACAGCTATTGAGAAATGAATTGAGAAATTAGAACCACCTTTGTATGGGAGAATATAATGTCCGAATCAGCAATTGAAAGTTTAGAAGAACAACTCAAACAGCTTCTTGGCGAGTCAGTTCCCGATCAGGCCGTCTATAACATTAATGCGGCCATGGAACTTGCCGGGATTCTTGAAACCCAAGGCTTTACCTTTCAGTTAAAAGATATGTGCCCCAAAAGTCTGACCGAAACCCATTGGCGTGCGACGTTTTTAAAAGAAGATGCGGTATTTTCAGCCGAAGCCCCCCAGTCATCGGTGGCCGTGTGCATGGCAGCCGCTGATGCACTTTCCACTTAATTTTGCGTTTTTGCCGATTACGCGGAGACAGGGAATTTTGTATCTCATCGTTTCATGGTTTGAATCTTATCCAGTGATTAGCTGCTGGGCCTTGATTGCCAGTTTTTCCCTGAAAATTTTGGAGTTGTGTCGAATATCCACCGGAAGTTTATATTCAATGAAAATGTATTTAATCCCGGCGGTCAAAGGATTTTTATGGGCAAGATAGGAGAGCTCCCGGATAAATTGCTTTTCATCGGATATTTTTTCAAAAGGCTCCACAAAAACCACCGGAATCTGACGATTTTTAGGGCCGACGCCCGCGAGCGCACTGCGGTAGACCTTTTCATGATTGTTGAATATGGCTTCCACGGGGATGGTGAACAAGGTCTCTTTTCCGGTTTCAACCCGGTGGGCCTTTCTGCCGCAAAACCAGATTCTGCCCTTTGAATCCCTCCAGCCCAAATCCCCCATCCTGTGCCATACTTTGCCGTCCGTATCCGGTATTTTCGCTAGACGATCGGCATTGGCATCGTTAAAATAATGCTCAGTCACAAGATCTGCTTTTACCGCGATTTCCCCCACCTGGTTTTCAGGCACCTCTATGAGATCCTGGATCCGGGTGATGGGCTCATCTGAAATCTTGATCAATTTCACCTGTGTATCTGCAATGGGCCGGCCCACGCACATGCCAAAACCATATTCCGAAAGTTTTTTCGTTTCCGAAAGGATTTCATGGGAGCCGATGGATATGATGGGAACCGCTTCCGTGGCCCCGTAAGGTGTATGAATCTGGGTATCATCGGACAGCATGGATGAAAACTGTTCAATATTGGCCGGACTGACAGGTGCGCCGGCAGAGACCACCCGGCGCAATGAGGGCAGTTTGATGCCGTTTTCCTTACCGTATTTTCCCACCCGGTTCAAAAGGGCCGGGGATGCAAACATATTCGTCACGCCATGATTTTCTATGGCCTCGACAATTTTTACGGGATTGACCAGGGCCGGTTTTGTGGGATCCATGTCCGGAATCACCGCCGTCATCCCCAAGGCAGGATCAAACAGTGCAAAAAGCGGAAAGGTGGGCAGGTCAATCTCATCGGGTGAAATCTGAAAATGGGATTGGATTTGACGAATCTGGGCCTCAAAATTTCCATGGGTATAGATAACGCCCTTGGCAGGCCCTGTGGAGCCCGTGGTAAATACAATGGCAGCGGTTTCGTTCTCCGTGGTCTGGACCGATTTGAAAGGCGCGCCCGGGAACCTGTTCATCAACTGGTTCAGGGTGTGCCCGCCCCAGAACCACTTTCTGCCCACGGTCACCCATCGTTTCACGGTCTTAAAAAAACCGGGGCGCAGCGTTCTAAGCACATGGGCCTTTTCAATACCGATAAAGGCCTTGGGTCGACTTTGGACAAGGCATTGCAACATCCGGTCAATCCCCATGCCGGGATCCACCACCACCGGCACAGCCCCGACTTTGAACATAGCAAACACCGTAAGAAAAAACTCCATACCCGGGGGTACCATTAAAATGGTACGGGTTCCCCGGCCAATGCCGATGCTGTCAAGCCCTGCGGCAAGGCTGTCGGACTGCCGGTCAAGCTGGGAAAAGGTCAGTTGGCTGTAAAGGACCCGCCCGGAGCTATCCCGTGAGGCCGGGTAGACCACGGCCCGTTTGAATGGATAGATTTGCGCGGAGTGTTTCAGGCTTTGGGCAATATTTGTATATCGTGTCATAAGAACATTTTTTTTATTTTATACAGGGTTCCTTTGAGCATGCCTTCGGGGGCCTTGGGCATGGCGTTCTTCAGCGGGGCTGTCTGTTCTTGGGCTTTTTTCAGAGCATCGCCGGCGTCCAGAATCATCTGTTCAGCAGTTTCATCAATTTTTTCCTGTCCTGCGGCCTGGTTGACCTGGAACAATACAAAAGTTTCTTTAATGGGTTTTTCCAATTTTTCAAAAGTTTTTTTTAAAGAATCCTTTCCCTTTTCCCATACTTTTTTTTGGCCGTCAGCAATTTTCTTTTGATCCGGATATTTGTTGGCCACGGCATCAATACGGGCAATTTCAGCCTCAAACAAATCCATTTCACCGTTAAAGGCCACCAGGGCATCGTAAAGGTCGGGCATACGGGCAAAACAAAAGGCGAGTATCTCCCCGGGCAGGGAGACATGGGCAAGGGTTACAGGTTGATAACCCAGGTCGTTCTGCTTATCAGAACTTAAAAATTTGGTGTACACAAAGAATCCGCCCCCGCCAAGTATTCCCAAAATGAGCAGAAGAATAATCAGCTTTTTGAACAAACCTTTCTTTTTAGGTTTGGCTTTAGCGGCCTTGGGATCACCGCCATCTTTGCCCTGGGCCTGTTCGACCGGTTCCGTGGGTTCATCTTTTTTTTTCTTTTTTAATAGTCCCATAGCACCTAATATTTACCCGGTCCCAATTTATCCGGTCCCAATTTATCCGGAATGGACCTGAAAGTCAAAAGCCAAAAGAAAAGAAACTGTCAGGACAAAAATTTTTGAATCAATTTAAGGCAGGGACCGGGCTTATCTTCGAACAGGTAATGACCGGCATCCTCAAATACATGGGCAGAGGTTCGGGGAAATCTGTTTTTAAATTCCTCAAGAAAGTGAATATCAAAAACAAAATCCCGGGTTCCCCATAAAAACATTAACCGATCCGGGTCAAGGGCGCAAAGGCCTTGATCGACTTTTTGAACCCTGGCATAACTTCTGTCTTTTGCTGTTATAGGTATATCCTGGACAAATTTTAAGGTGGCAATGCGATTTTGCCAACTGTTGTATGGGGCAACAAGGCCTTTTTTAACGGATTGGGAGAGTCGGGTTTCTGCGCCAAGATACAAGGCACCCCGGGCAAATATGTTGGCGCCTAAAACAGCAGGCACGGCAAAGGGAAAAAGATATTTAATGATCCAAAGCGCTGCCGGCAAGCGTTTGGAAGCCGGCAGAAAAAATCCCGAGGTATTGGTGATAACAATTTTGTCCACCTGGTCCAGATTGTCCAGTGCCCAGGCAAGCCCGATCATCCCTCCCCAGTCATGCACGATCAGCGACATTTTTTCATTGATATCCAGCCGACGGATCAGGGCATCCAGATCCGCCACCCGTCGATCCAGGGTGTAATCATAGTTATTCGCCGACGGCTTATCTGAAAAACCGCACCCGATGTGGTCCGGTGCAATGGTCCTGAAACGGTTAGACAGCCCCGTGATCAGATGACGGAAATAAAAGGACCAGGTGGGGTTGCCGTGGAGCATGAGCACAGGCGCGCCTTTACCCTGATCCACATAATGCATTTGATGGCCGTTAATGCGCGCATAATGGGGTTCAAAGGGATAAAGGTCCTCAAATCCTTTGGTAGAAGTCAGCTGCCCGTTTATTACCCTTGTTACCATTCCACCCCCATAAAATAACAGTTAAGACCGGACCCCACGCCTACAAAGGCCACAAAATCGCCGGGCACAAAGAATCCGCGTTCATCGGCAATGGCCGCGGAAATCGGCAGGGACACGGAGCCCACATTGCCCAGGAAAGGAAAGGTGGAAAAATCCTTTTTCCGGTCAATTTTCATGGCAGAATAAAATTTATGGTGATGACCCTCCCCCACCTGGTGGCCAACAATTTTATCCGGCTTATCCGCAGGCAAATTGAACTCTTTGCGGAACAATTCATAGGTTTCTATGACCAGTTCTGTGCCGTGGTCAAGGACTTTCTGGGCATTGGTACGCATGATCACCCTTGAATCCGTAGGCATGCCCTTATCTTCAAATCCCCAGGAACAAAGCGCCCAGTGACGGATGGCATTGTTCACCACTCCGCCTTTGACCGCATGGCGCGGGGTCGAAGATTTGCCCAGGGTCCCGTCGGTCAGCAGAATTGCCGCAGCCCCGGAGCCGCCGGTCATGGTAGCCACAGCTTCTCTGTAAAAATCAATGCTTTTATGGGTGTTAATCTCTTCAATGGTGGCGTCCACGATCTGCCGGGCCGACTCGCAGGAGACCACCAGTCCTGCTTTAATATGCCCGAGCTGAATCTCATTGGCCACATGAACCATGCCCGTAATCATGCCAAGGCAGGCAGATTTTACATCATATACATGGGTCCGCGGCCCCACCCCGATCTTGTCTGCCACCGCACAGGATGTGGCCGGTTCAAACCCGTCCTGGCACACCCCGCAGAAACACAGGGCCCCCAGTTCTTTGGGACTGATACCTGCTTCATCCAGGGCCCGCTTCCCTGCCACAGCCGCATGTTCGGCCAGGGTATGGTCGTCATCCCAGAACCGGCGCTCCCGGATGCCGGTCAAAGCCTCCAGCTGGCCCGGCACAAATCCCACAGCCTCAAAAAAAGGGGCGAGTTTTTCATCAATTTCCAGGCTGGTTACGATGTGGGGTGCCAGCTCATATCCAAAGGATTCAATAAACACCTTGTCGTACTTCATTCTTTCCTCCAGTACGCCTCAATATCCCGGCGAGTCGCCCCTTCAAGTTTCATTCCCATATCCTTGTAAAATACAATCTCAAGATCATCTGAAAACATATGAGCATCCGCCGTCACAAAAGGCTGGGGTTCATACCCGATTGTTTTTATTTCAATATCGTAAAGGGCTTTTTTCGTGGCACGGGTCACAGGCCCCCGGCACTTCAAATCACTTTCGTTTTTCTCCAGCACATTATAACAGACGTGGTCATGGGGCAGCACCCAGCCCATTCGCTGGACAAAGACCCGCAGGGTATGCGCACAACACTCATACATCAGGGTGCCCGGCATCACCATGTCATCAATGAAATGGCAGGTCAGAAACCAGTCATCGGGATGGATATCCGCCTGGGCAATAATCCGGCCCATACCGAACCGACCGCCTCCGGGGTCCAAATCAAGAACCCGGTGGATCAGGCGCATGGGCCCGCCGGGCAGCCATTGGTCTCTTCCGGTGCGCTTTCCTTTAAAATCCGTGCCGAACGCTGCTTCAAGATCCCCTGTGCGAAGTGCATCCACCTGCGAATCATTCAGGCTTAACCTTTTCACCGAGGCAAACCATGCAGGCGGCGGTCCCTGGAGATTCATTTCCTTATCTTCTTTTTTCAGGATAATGCCCCCGGAATTTTCCACCTCCTGTTCGGTAAAAAAGCCTGCACATCCATCGCGCATGGAGATAAAAGGCAGCTGATTAATATATCCCTGGTAGTGAAAAAAGAAAAGATAGATCTCCCCCTGCCTTAAGAACCGGTCTATCTCAATGTGGTATTCAATGGTTTCACCAGGCACGGGCAGGCTGCGGTGAAAGGTCACCTTGGCATCAAGCAGCCTGTATTTGCGTTTTCCTTTGACCACATGGTCTATGCCCAGCCAGGAGCAAAGGAAAAGATCGGCCTGGCCCGCTTCAATGGAGATGGAGACCGGGGCTTTGCCACCGTCCAGGTACCAGGCATTTTCATGCACATCATGCTGGGTGACCACTTTTCCGGACGTTAAGGAGAGTTTTTCGCCATGCACGGATATAATCCGGTCCACCAGCATCAACGGTTCATCCGGCAACCGCACCCGGACCGGGTAGGTGTCAATGATATCGAAATCGGGACCCAGCACGTTTCCGGCTTTTCCCACGGCAAACTCAAGGCATTGGTCCCTGTTCATAAACAGGTCGGGAACCTTGGAAATATCCTGGGGCGCAAAGACCGGTTCCAGATCCATTGACGGATTCCAGCCATTTGGCATTGCACCGGCAATAGCGGCAAGCTGTTCAGCCATGGCCTGGGTGTTTTGGGCGGATAATTCCAGGAAGCGCTCATGGGCTCTGGCCGTAATCTCCTGGGTATGGGCCAGCAGTCCCGGGAGTGTGTCACAGGGAAATGGCAATGGCATATTGGGCGGCTCAGTGCAGACATCAAAAGAAGTTTCCTGCCGGGCCGGTTCAAAAGCCTCGTTGGCAATCAATGCCCTGGGAAAAGGCGGGCGGGTCACAGGAATCCTTATGCAGGTGGATGTATGCCCGTTTTTCTCCCGGGTCTGCGCAGCCTTACAGGTGTCGGCACTTGGCCCTGAATGATGGCAGCCTGACAAGATAACATGCCCTGCAATACCATCCCGGGTCAGGCATCCTGCCACAGCTGTCTTGGGAACGCCGGGTAAATGGTGCAAAGGCGCGGGAAATTTTCGGGTGTAAAGACACAATGCTGCAGCCGTAACGGTAAAAAGGCCTGCGGCAGCCCCGGTATGCCCGGACAAAGCAGACGGACAGAAAATCGGCAAAGCATTGTCAAGTGGGCAGACCTCCCCTGCCCCCAGAAAGTGAGACGCACTGTGCGTCACTGCACCAAGCCCGATATCCTTTAAATCCATACCGGCATGATCCAGAGTCTTTTGTAAAGAATTTTGGACAACTGTTGACCGTGAGACATGGGCCTGCTCACCGGTTTCCCCGGCAAGTGCGGCGCCGCCGGCACCTGCCACACCATTGATCACCGCATAAATCCGGTCATTGTCCCTTTGCGCCGCATCCAGGGGTTTGAGCACCATGGCCACAGCCCCTTCCGAAGGCAGGGCCATGGGGTCCGTGCCGCTCAAAACCAGATCCCGGGTAAAGCTTCTGATGTCAGCGGCAAGATCCACGGCTGCACATAAAAAGGTGTCAGTCTCCCCTGAGGACAGGGATTTAACGGCAATATCAATGGCCGTTAGTCCCGAAGCTGCATCCGCAGACAGGGTAAAGCAGGGGCCGCCCAGTTTAAATGCCCGCGCCAGGCGGGAGGCCACAATGCCCCCAAGAGCACCCAGTGTTGAACCAAAATTGAGTGACGGCCCGATGGTGTCCAGTAGGTCACTGGATACACCGTTTTTTTGCCCCTGAATTTGCCACCTTAAATGGTAGTCCGTAGCCCCGAAATCAAATTCAATGCCCACGGCACAGCCCATGCTTACCCGGGGTGGTTGTGACGCATCCGGTTTGGCAGAGATACCGGCATCTGCCAGGGCTGCCAGGGCTGCTTTGAGCATCATCAGATGCTGGGGCAAAATCTGGCTCATCTGGTTGGGGGGGATATTAAAATCTTTGAGATCAATACTCAGATCATCCATGAACAACGTTAACCCCCCGCGGACTTCAGGAGGCAGATGATCAAACCTGCGCCATCGGCTTTCTCCAGATCTGCCTACAGTGGATTTTTCGCCCAAAATAAGCTTGGAAAAATCCCCAAGGCACTCCGCACCACCTGATATCAGCCCCATACCCACAATGGCACAGGGAACGCTTTTTGGGGCCGGGGCAGGTGTAACACCCACCGCATGAGGACGTGATTGAGCCTTAAAAGATTCCACAAGAATCTGGGCATTGATGCCGCCAAACCCAAAGGCGGATACTGCGGCCCGCAAAGGCCGGCCGTCGCCGGCAGGTATCCAGGCAGAAGGGTGATCCTGGACCCTGACACCGGTATTCTTAAAAGGAGAGTCATCGGGCAGGCAATTGAAATTGTTGGATGGCGGCAGCAGCCCCTGGTTCATGGCCATGACTGTTTTAATAAACCCTGCAGCACCTGCACCGGTCAAAAGGTGCCCGATGTTGGATTTCACCGACCCAATGGACAAGGCCGTGTCCGGACACTTATATTTTCCAAGCATCTGCATGATGCTTTGAACTTCCACTTCGTCCCCTTTAGGGGTTCCGGAACCGTGGCACTCCATGTACTGGATATCTTTAAAGGACCAGTCGGCCATGTCAAAGGCCTGGGCCATGGCCCGGACCTGGCCTTCACTGGCCGGGGCCACCAGGTTACCTTCAATATCGTTGCTCACCCCCCATCCCTTAATCACGGCGTGGATGGTGTCCTGGCAGGCCAGGGCATCGTCCAGGCGTTTAAGCAGGACCAGGCCTGCCCCCTCCCCTACCACCAACCCATCGGCATCCCGGTCAAAGGGAGCACACCGGCCCGTGGGCGACAGGGCCTGGAGCTGGGTAAATCCCACCTGGGTGTAGAGGGACTGGGGTCGGGATACCCCGCCGGCCACCATGGCGTCCACCCTTCCGGAGAGCAGTTGTTCGCAGGCAAGCTTTATGGAAAACAAAGAAGACGCACAGGCGGCATCCAGGGTAAAACTGCCGCCGGCCAAGCCCAACAGCCTGGCCAGAATTGACGCAGGTGCCGACAGCATGCCCGCGCCCCAGGCTTGTTCCCGGGAGGGCATTGCAGGATTTGGCGGCAAAAAAAGATCGCGGGTCAGCCGCGATGCGCCCGGTGTGGGCAGGGCAATGGCAGCCAGCACAACCCCTGTGCGCGCCCGATCTGCTTTGGAAAGGCGTGCATTGGCCATAAGATCAATGCCGGCGGCAAGGGCTAAATGGTGCACCGGGTCCAGGGCCTGGAAAAAATCATTATCCAGACCATGTCCAGCCATATCCGCCCCGCAAAAGTCAAAATCGGAAGAATTAAACACCGATTGGGAAATCAGCCCTGCAAACCTGCTGCGGGCCTTATCCGGCAACGGCGTGCCGGCGCGGTTGTCCACCATGATGTCAGCGGACACACCCCACCGGTCTGGGGGAACCTGGATTACACTTGATTTTTTTGCCATGACATTGGCAATGAACTGCCCAATGTCACGGGCACCGGGGAAAATACCGGACATGCCGACCACGGCAATATCTGCACGTTTTAAAGTCATGGAGCCCATATAGTTGACCCGGAAAAAGATTGCAAGACAGCTGTGTAAAATTTGTGTAAAACGCTTGCAAGGTCATTAGTCTTCTACACTTCGGAAATCTCCATTAATAATTGCGAAGTAACCACCTATTTAATTTTACTCTGACCCCAGTTATCTCCAGTTATCTCCAGTTATCTTAATCTGAAAGGTATTCATGGGGTTACCCCCAATGCATGCCAGTAAGGTCTGAATCCCAATTCCGCAATCTTCGCAATAAGCGTCAAAAATGGCTCATAATCATTTTTCGTATGGGCTCTATCAAGCGTCTCGTAATATTCCAACCGCTTTTCCACAGGCAGGACAACCGGTGGGAACCCGTTTTTCATCAGTTCCAGATTCATCAGCAGCCGTGACGTTCTGCCATTGCCGTCCACAAAAGGATGGATTTTCACAAAATCACCATGAACACGGGCCGCCCGTTCCACCGGATGGAGAGACACCCCCTCGGTTTGATACCAACTGATAAAGCTTTGCATTTCACTTTCTACATGCATGGCATCGGGCGGAACATGATCGGCACCTGAGATGATGACATTCGTTTTTCTATAAACACCCGCATTTTTGTCATCAATATTTTTCAGGATCAATTGGTGAATCGATTTAATCTGCCATTCAGACAGAGGCTCATTTTTTTTGACCAGATCTTCAACGAAAAAAATGGCTTCCCTGTGGTTGATCGCTTCAAAGTGCTCCCGCATGGTTTTCCCGCCAACGGTGATCCCTTCCAGAGCAACCTTGGTTTCTTTCAGTGTCAGCGTATTGCCTTCGATAGCGTTTGAATGATAGGTCCAGCGAAGCACCAAGTCCTCATGAAGATTCGAAACAATCTCTGGTGGCAGTGGACGGAAGGAATCCAGTTTTTCCTTAAGATGATCCAGTTTTTTATATTTGGTCATGATGGTTTTCCATATTCTGCAGGTGTTTTTATCAACTGATTGCCGAAACCGCCATATAATTGATCCGTTTCCCATTTTTGCGGATTATGCCGGATATAATTGCGGATATGGTTCAATTCATTTTCGTTGCGGATAATATGTTCCCAATAATTCCGTTGCCATAATCTGGTATCGTTCATATTTGGCAATTGCCGTACCCGTTTGGTCACCGACGATTTAAATCCACGAACAATATCCCCCAAAACCACCCACGAATCCGTAGGGGCGGATTGCATCCGCCCGTTTACCGTCCGCCCGTTTACCGTCCGCCCGTTTTCGGTCAATGGCCGCGTGTTGTTCATCGGGCGCGTGTTGTTAGGCGGGCGCGTGCAACGCGCCCCTACGGTGATGATGGCGTGAAAATGGTTGGGCATTATTATCCATTCATCCAATTGAATATTTTTACGCATTATGGGCGTTTTTTCCCATTCGTCTGCGACGATTTCCCCTGCGTCATTCAACCGCATTTTTTCATCAATAATTTTGCCGAAACGATGAATTCGATCCTGTGTACAAATGGTGATAAAATAATATCCCGGTTGTGAATAATCATAATTTTTCAACCGGATAGATTGTCGGTTGGGCAACGGATTATTCATATTGATTCACCACCTCCGGTTTTATCCGCCATTCGCCGGCAAGAATCTTTGGCATCAGCCCCCGTTTCTGGGTTTTGTATTTTTCTGCGAGCTGGTTAAGAAGATCTATTTCTTGCTGGCAAATTGACAGTGCGTCAGCAATCTCTTTCTGTTTTTTGAGAGGTGGAATTAGAATCTTAATGCTCAGAAAGTCTGGTATGCTTATCTGTTTCCCGCCCCGGATACCGATTACGGTGAGATTCAAGTACTTCTCAATGAAGATGTAGGACTTAAAAAATAGCCGGTAAAAGTTACTGTTCAACTCAATTTTCAGTCTCAACACTGTGTACGCTGGGGGTGGTGATGTAAAAAGTATGCTATGCTTTCTATACATGACCAAAATTGATATAAAAAAAGACTAACTCAAATGATTTAAGATGGTTATAAAGGTTTTTGGAAAAACAACACGTTTTTCTAAATGCACATCGAATTCTGTGTCTCAATCTGCAATTATTTCCTTCAATTC
>NZ_DDYV01000340.1:0-9156 GCF_002348205.1 Desulfobacter sp. UBA2225
CCTTTTGGATCAGGCCGGCCAGGGGGTGGGCCTCAAACTGAACATCGGTCCCTTTAAGGCGCTCCAGTCTTGCCAGAGCCAGAAGGTCATCAATCAGACTGACCATGCGGTTGACGTTTTTTTCGATGATCCCCAGAAACCTGCCATACTGGGCGACGGAATCCTGGGATAAGGCGCCGCCGTTGTCCGGCATCATCTCCAAAATGATCTCAATGAACCCTTTGATCGCGGTCAAAGGCGTTTTTAATTCGTGGGAAACATTTGCCGCAAAATCCTTGTGCATGGTTTCAAGCAACCGGATCCGGGTGATGTCACGGAAAATGATCAGGGTGCCCATGCGCTTGTCCTGGGTGTCGTACAAGGCCGTGGAATGGATATTGAGAACCATGCGCTGACCTCTGTCAATCACGATATCATCTTCCACAGGTTCACTGGTGGCAAGGGCCTTTTTAATGAATACCTGCAGATCATAATTTCTGGCAACCTCAAGCACATGCTTTGTCTTGAGAATCTCCGGAGAGAAGTCAAATATTTTGGCAGCAGCCTTATTGATGGTAATGATCTGCTCCTGAGCGTTAATGGCGATGACGCCCTCCTGCATACTGGTGTGAACCGCTTCAAGTTCTTGACTGTGGTTTCTGGCATCTATGATCTTTTTATTAAGTTCTGAGGCCATAAAATTCATCGCCTCGGCCAATTGAGCCAGCTCTTCGGTATCCGGATAGGACAATCGATGGGTCAGGTTACCCATGGAAAACGCCTGGGCCTCTTGACGCATCTGCTCCACGGGATTGGTGATGCGCCTTGAAACATACAGGCTTGCCAGGACCGCGGCCATGGTCGTCAAAAGCAGAACCAGGGCAATTGAATTGCGCATGGCCTCAATCTTGGCATCAATAGCTGAAATTGAGACAGCCGTCCGGATCACAGCGGGGTCAGACCGACTGTAAACAATGGGAAGGGCGATATACATCATATTTTTATCAAGGGTGTCACTGTAGCGGACGGCCACACTCTTTCCACCGGAAAGCGCATCCTGAATCTCAGGCCGTTTCCTGTGATTTTCCATGGTTTCCACCCTGGCAAAGGAGTCACCGATCACCACGCCTGAATGCAGAATCACCGTAATGCGGGTTTGAATTTTTTCTCCCAAAGTTTTGCACAGGGTGTCAATCTGCTGTGGCGTTAAGCCATCCACGTACAGGGCTTGTGCAAACCGGTCCTGCAACAAAAATGTCCTGCCCATGAGTTCACGCTGGGCGGTTTCAAGAAAAAAATTTTTAAAATAGCTGGTTGAATACCAGGCTTCAACGGTCAGGGACAAAAGAATAATAACCAGAAATGATGGAAAAACCCGCCAAATCAGCTTTGTTTTTTTACGGTGCATGAAGTCTATTCCTTAAACCGATATCCCACACCTCGAACAGTTTCAATACACGATGAATAGGCACCCAGTTTTTTACGCAGTCCCACGATAATCACATCAATACTGCGCTCTGTCACTGCATAATTTTCACCGTGGATGGCATCCACAATCTGCCCCCGGGTAAACACCCAGCCTTTTTTCTCCGCCAGAAAGGAGAGCAGTTCAAACTCGGACAAGGTCAGTTCAATAATTTTACCTTCAATGGTGACCTGGTGTTTGGCCCGGTCAATGACCATATCCCCTTCCTGACGGACACGGACCGGCGCTTCACCGCTGTTTTCCCGGCGTCGGCGGAGGATGGCGCGAATCCGTGCAGTAAGCTCCCTTGGACTGAAAGGCTTGGATATGTAATCATTGGCCCCGAGTTCCAGACCGGCGACGATATCGGACTCCTCGCCCTTTGCCGTGAGCATCACAATGGGAATATGCATGGTGGTATTGTTGTTTTTCATATACCTGGTAACTTCAAGCCCGTCAATTCCGGGCAGCATAAGATCCAGCACCATGAGATCCGGGCCGGACTGTTTGGCAATTTTAATGGCCTCCTCCCCGGTCATGGCTTGAAGTATATTATAGCCCTCTCCCTTGAGATTGAATTTTATCAATTCAAGAATGTCTTCCTCATCATCAACAATCAATATGGTCTCTTTGGACATTTTTTATTTCCGTGTTATTTTTTTATTGGAATTCCGGAATGACGGATAATCTCACCTTCTATCAGGTAAATGACCTCCTCTGCGATATTTTTAGTGTGATCGCCCACCCGTTCAATATGCCTTGAAATCAGATACATATTAATAATTTCCTCAACCTGTTCGGGATTCTTGCGTATGGCATCCTTCATGACACGATAGGCTTCATTGCGCATGGTATTGACCTCCTCATCCATTTCCCGGACTTTATATGCCAGATCTCTATCCAGGCTGACAAGGGCATCCAGTGCGAATTTAAGCATTTCTGCCGCCTGTTCGGCCATGGCCGTGTAGTCATATTGAAAGGAATTTGAACGTTGGCCGCTTGTCTTAAAACGCCGGGCAATGTTCACGGCATAGTCGGCAATACGTTCAAGGTCATTGTTGATTTTGATCACGGCGGTAATCAGCCTTAGGTCCGTTGCCACAGGATGATACAGGGCAAGGGTTTTCACGCATTCCTCTTCGACCTCAATCTCCTGGGCATCCACCAGGTAATCGGTTTCAATGATCTGAATGGCCAGCTCAAGATCTTTTGTCTTGACGGCATATATGGCTTTTTTGAACCGATCTTCCACCATGGCACCAAGAGATAGAATCTCGTTTTTAATTTTGTGCATGGCCCGGGTAAGCTGGTTTGTCATAAACGTCCTTCTTTGTTGTGGACTATGCCTGGCAGTTGATATCTCAGGTCAGCCCATGCCTGTTATAAAAGTTTCAAGGATAATCAATGTTAGTTTTTTACCCTGAAATCATTAGAATTTCGTTAGAATTGTATTAACGAGGAATTAATTTTACTACAAGATATGTTTTTCAAGATAGAGGGTATTGCCCTTTTTGTTATAACTGAAACGGTCAAAATAGGTTTGCATGATACGCATGCCCCTGCCGTGGTCAGCCTCATCAGGGAACACCTGGTCCTGGACTTGCACCCATTCAAAACCCGGCCCCTGGTCGGAAATCTTCATACGAAGCCATTCGTCCGCGCTTATGTCCAGTTCCATGGAGACAAGTTTATCCAAATCGTATTTATTGCCATGGCGCACGGCATTTGCCATGGCTTCGCGCATACCTAAATTGACTGCAAACAAATGGGGGAAAAACTTTGGTCCCTTGGATCTAAGAAAAAGAAGGACTGCGGCACAGGCCGTATCAATATGTTCCATGGTGGAGGAAAACCGTATGAAGACACGATCTTTCTCCTCTCTGATTTCATAAAAACCCAGGATATCAGGCATCATCACACCTCAATGCATAAAAGAACAATATCATCCTCGGGTATGGGATAGCCGTTAAAAATGCGGGAAATGAGTGTGCTTGGGAGATGGGAAAGGTTAATCTGCCCCACCCCCTCAAAAAAGGATAAAAGCCCTTGCACCCCTGCGACCCATGATATTTTCTTTTCTTTGGATTCCACCATGCCGTCTGAATAAAGAAAAAACCGGTCCCCTTCATTAACTGAAAATCTTTTGATACCAAAGGCGGCATCGGGAAACATACCCAGGATATCTCCCGGAACTTTGATAAAAAAAGGGGTTTTACCCTTGGGCATATAAATCACAGGGGGATGGCCTGCATTCACCAGGGTCATGATCCTGGTGCCGCGATTGAGGTGCATGTAGCATGCGGTGAGATATTTGTCTTCCGGCAGAATTTCCACAAGCACGTCATTGATCATTTTCATGCTCTCACAGGGCGAATATAGCGGGGTGCAGTTCTGGGCCAGAAGCGCCTTGACAGATGCAGTGGTGTAGGAGGTTTCAATATCATGCCCCGAGGAATCCCCCAAAAAATACCCGGTGATCTGATTTGAAATATTTAAAATATCATAAAAATCCCCGCCCGCCTCTTCCAGGGGCCGGTAGAAAACACTGAATCTGGCATTGGGAAAATCTTCGGGCCTGGGCAGCAAGGCATTCTGGGCTTGGGTTATCTGACGCAGCTTTCTGGCCTGTTCCTGCACCAGGGAGTTGGTGGCAATGGAGAGTTTAAGGTGAATACGCACCCGGGCCAGGACCTCTTCGGGATGAAAGGGCTTGACGATATAATCCACGGCCCCAAGTTCAAAACCCTTGAGCTTGACATCCACTTCGGACACACCCGTTAAAAAAAGCACGGGGATGGTGGCGGTGGCCGGATCATTTTTAAGCTTCTGAATAACTTCAAATCCGTTCTCATCGGGCATTTCAATGTCCAGCAGGATAAGATCCGGATGTTCTTGGGCAGCTATACGCCTGGCATCAGGTCCATTATCCGACAAAAGGGTGTTATACCCCTCCTTGGTCAGTACTTTCTCAATGAGCTTCAGATTCAACAGATTGTCATCAACCACAAGTATGGAATATACGTCCGCCATATCACCTGCCTGATAGACTGTCTTCAAGCTTTTCTAAAAATTGCTGCATTTCCAAAAGCAGATCCTCCAAACCGTCAAGCTGGCCGGCCCGGGTACGGCTCTCCATAACCGCTGCCAGCTGAGAAAGACTTTGAAATCCCAGATTCCCGGACGCGCCCTTTATGGAATGTGCCACAAAGCGAATGGATTCCGGATCATTATCCCGGATACCCCGACGGATTTTTTCCAGATCAGATGTCAGGATACCGGCCAGAAGGCGACCCAGCTTTTCGGCTTCATGGGTATCAACGCTTAGGAAAGACTCAATATTCCGAAAATTCATGAAAATACCCTAATCATTTCTAATATTTACAGCTTAAACCGGCTGACCATCTCATTAAGACTTTCCGACAGTTTAGATAATTCCAAAGCACTCTCATTGATCTGCATGCTTCCGGCTGTGATTTCGTCAGCAGACTGGCTCACCTGATGGACATCTGCGGTGACCTGTGCAGCGACGGTGGAGGTCTGGTTGACGTTTTCATTAACCTCCTGAACACCGGTGGCTGCCTGGCTGACATTATTGGAAATTTCCTGGGTCGTGGCAGACTGCTCTTCTATGGCCGTGGCAACTGATGAAACAATGGAATTAATATCGTCTATAATTTCAACGATTGCTTTTATCGCCTCAACAGATTCCGTGGTGCTTGTCTGAACCTCACCAATTTTCAACCCGATTTCTTCAGTCGCCCGGGCCGTCTGCTTTGCAAGTTCCTTGATTTCACCAGCCACCACAGCGAACCCTTTGCCCGCCTCGCCGGCCCTTGCGGCCTCGATGGTTGCATTCAGTGCCAGAAGATTGGTCTGTTCGGAGATATCGGCTATGGCTTCCGTCACTTTGCTGATCTCAGCAGCAGCCCTGCCTAACGCATCCACTCTCTGGGAAATGTGTTCGGCTTTTTCAACCGCCTGGGTCGTGGTCTGGCTTCCCTTGGCTGTATTTGATGCGATTTCATTGATCGTTGCAGACATCTCTTCTGCTGCGGCGACAATCATCTGCAGGTTCGCACTTGTCTGTTCTGTAGCGGCGGCCACACTGTTCATCGCCGTTGCCATCTCTTCTGCGGCCGAGGCCACGTTATTGGCCTTTTGGGATGACTGCTCGGCCCCGGAGGTCATCTGCTGGGAGACAGCGGACAGCTCCGTGGAAGAAGAGGTCAGAGTCTGAATCCCCTGGGAAATGTCTTTAAACATATTTTTCAAATTGGTTGTCATCTGCTGCATACTGGCATACACCCCGGTGAGCGGTTTGCCGGTCGTTGGGAATTGATAGGTCAAGTCTCCTGCAGCGATCTGGTTGGCCACATTGGCAATTTCAGACGGATCATGGCCCAGCAGCGCCATAATGCCTTTAACAAACCACAGTACAGCCAGTACGGTCAAAACCAGGAAGATGACGCCAGCGGCAAGAACCATATTCCGGATAGAGACCACAGACGCTAAAAACTCCGATTCATCCTGGGTGACCACAAGGCTCCAGCCTGTCGCAGGTACGGGTGCGAAACCGGCGACCTTGTCAGTGCCTTTAAAACGATATTTTTCAACGCCTGCTTCCTGGGCCAGTGATCTTCTGGCAATCTCCTCCATCCCGTCAAGCTTGGACACATTGAGTTTGAAAATATAATCCTTTACAGGGTGAGCGATAAAAAGACCGTCTTTAGCCAGCATAAAAGGATAGCCGGTCTCCCCCATTTTTACCTGTGTGATGTCCTCAGACAGAGCTGTCAGCTTGACAGTTACGCCCAGGACCCCGGCAAATGAACCGGAGTTGTCCTGCAACGGAACGGCAACCACAACGATGGGCAACCCACTTGCCTTTGCAATAACAGGGTCACCAATGATGCTTTGACCCGATTTGGCAGCCTGGAAATAGTCCCTGTCTGCCAGATTCATATTTTCCCGCCTGTATTTGCCATAATCACTGTCAGCGATCACCTGGCCGGATGAATCGGTAACAAAAAAGAACACATAATTTTCCCCGATCCTTTTATAAACTTCGGCCAAATAGGTCTCTGCAGCGGCCAACGTCTCTTCATTTCCCGATCCTTTGGCTATTTCCCGGATAGAGGATTCCGATGCCATGGCCTCGGCTTTCCCGACTTCCTGTTTCATGGAAAGGTCCACCATGGTTGCAATATTCTCGGCGGTAAGCTTGGCCTGCCCCTCGGCAATGCTGACCAATGCGGTGGACGCTTTGATGATCGAAAATATTCCCACGACGACCAGTGGCAGGATTGCCGCCACCACGCCACCAACGATTAATTTTGTTTTTAATGTCATTTCTATTATCTTCTCCTTTATAAGTCCCTCTTGATTTTTATCATTTTAGATGCATGTAGTTCATAAACTATAGCAAAAGGCATGCCAGCGTATAAAATTCTAAACTTAAGCTTTTAAAACAGTGTGTTATATATCTATGACTTTTTTGTTCCAATTTGGTTTCTTGGAAACGAGAACAATCAGCATTCTTGTTTCCAAGAAACTAAAATAGGGGGATAAACCGTGCAAAGCCAATAAATTTTAATTTTTTACAAGATAACATATAGTTTGAAGGATTGAAATTCCCTGTAACAAAAAAAATCATGCTTGAAAGCCGGTTATAGGGTGCATTCATTTGATATTGGACCAATTGATCAGATGCATCTGTTTTTGTTCTATGCGTTGCAGAACTGAAATAATATCCTGAAAATTATTCTCAGAATGACAGGTAACAATGGTTCCAGCAGGAGTGCAGATTTTTGCACGTCGTCAACTCTCCCGCAAAAAATCAAAATCAATTTTACGTTTTCAAATAAAGGTTTTAGGGAAAACAAAAGGTGAACACTATTGGAATCGGTTATGAAGGCAATGAGGACTGAAACATTATGTAATGGTCTGCACAAGACGTTGGACAGATGCAGCCTGGTGTCTGTCAAAACAACCTCACCTTCCGGCAATGCATCCTCAATTCGAGTTTTCAACCTGCTCCTGAGTTCATCGTTTTCGCTCGCATGTAATATTATTTTCATCCTTGGATATCCCTTTTTTCCTATCAATTTTTATATATACCAAACTACAAAATTAGCAGAAAGTATGCCAAAGTATTTTTTCATCTTTTTTTTTGTTAACGAAAACTCAAGTAGACATACGTTTTCCAGATTCTCTGGTCTTTATCAAACACTTCAGTTAAATGGCTTTGCCTACTGCGGGACAAAAAAAATTGCCGCGTTTACAAAACTGGCATCAGGTGATAGTTAGATCCTATTATCAATCAGCTTTTTTTAAAGGCCAAATCCATGAGACATAAAATAAAATATCCGGCGATTCTATTTTTTGTTTTTCTTTTTTTCCCCCCATTTCTTTCTGCCGGCACCGTAGATGAAAAAATCGTCACCATCACGGTCGCCAAAAAAGACAATCTGGTCAATATTTGCAAGACCTGGCTTGAAAATCCCCATGACTGGAAAAGGATTTCAAAATTCAATCAGCTTAAAAACCCCAACCTCATATATCCAGGGCAGCGTATAAAAATTCCGGTCAAACTGCTCAAAGGGATTCCCATGGAAGGGATTGTCACCTTTATCAAAGGTAATGTCTGGGCCGGCCCGAAAGGTACCGAGGCCACGGCTATTTTGAAAAAGGGAGATGTGGTTGGCCAGGGTGCTCAGATTGAAACCGGAAAAGATAGTGCAGTGGAAATCACATTTGAGGACGGCAGCGCTTTTTTTCTCAGGCCTGATACCCGGGTCAGCATCCGGACCGCAAGGCAGCAGCAGCCCTATTTTATGATCCGCAGACTTTTTGTGCCTGCCGGACGGACAATGATGCATATACAAAAGTGTACAGGCGGGGATTCCCGGTTTGAAATTCATACCCCATCTGCGATTTCCGCAGCCAGAGGAACCCAGTTCAGGGTATCGGTTGACAATGATAAAACCACACGGACAGAGGTGCTGGACGGTGTGGTCGGCGTTGCAGGAGCCGGAAAAAAGGTAATGTTGGATCCGGGCCAGGGGACCTGGGTGGAAAAAGGAAAACAGCCGAATACGCCCCAAACGCTTTTGCCGCCGCCGCCCCTTGAGGGACTGCGTCCTCTGTACCAGAGTCTGCTGATAGACTTTTCTCTTGCCATGCCCTCAAGGGCTGTGGCGGCAAGGGTAATTGTCGCAAAAGATTTTGAAATGAAAAATGTCGTCAAAGAGATTGTAATGCAAAAGGGAGATCCTCTTCCAAAGATCATGCTGCCGGACGGCAATTATTACTGCCAGACTTTGAGCATCAATCCGGCAGGACTGGAAGGTATTCCCTTAGCGCCTCAAGGTTTCAAGGTCCGAACCAATCCTTTTCCGCCTTTTGTTCAACGACCTGTTAACGGCGAAGAATTGAAAACAAAACGGGTGGAAGTGGAATGGCTGAAGGTCGGAGATGCCGCCTCCTACAGCGTCCAGGTGTCAAAAGAATCGGATTTCAAAAACTTATACAAGAATATTCAGGGTATCACCGGCACCCGCCAATCCATTGATCTTGAAGAATATGGCGTTTATTATTTCAGGGTTTGTTCCATTGCCGGAGATGATTTTAAAGGGCTGTGGTCCGACGCAATTTTCTTTAGCTGTGTTGAACCGCCAAAAGCACCCGAGGCCGAGGCGCCGGTTGTGGATAAG
>NZ_DDYV01000340.1:9183-9311 GCF_002348205.1 Desulfobacter sp. UBA2225
GGCCAAGGATCCGCTATTCAAAGAAGTCCTGCTTGAGAAAACAACCGATGTCGCCGATATACGTTTTGACAAGCCCAAAAAGGGAGGCACTTATTACGTCCGGGTCAGGGCCGTTGATCCGGCCGGAT
>NZ_DDYV01000249.1:0-2853 GCF_002348205.1 Desulfobacter sp. UBA2225
ATCTTGTACCAAGGCTTTTTGATTTCAAAGTCCATGACTTTGGACATGTCCGACCGTGTTCCAACGGCCATTGCCACTTCGGTTTCACCTTGATCAGCATGATGGATTCCCGTGATGCCGCAATCGGACCACCAGTTCCAGCAGACTCCTTTAAAATCGGGATAGCTTTCCCATATCTTATAAAATGCCAATTCAACCGGTATTTTATTGGCCCCGTGGCCGGTGATAAAAATGACCTTCCGGAAGCCGGTTGCACAGAGGTTTTTCACAATATCAACAATAACCGCTTGAAAAATTTCGGCTGAAAGTCCTAAGCTTCCCGGGTATTCACGCATTTCATCCGAAAAACCGTACGAAAGAAGCGGGGCAAGAATGGCCCCCGTTTTCTCGCAAACCTGCCGGGCAAAATATTCCGCTGTGTCATTGTCTACACTCACAGCGAGATGCGGCCCGTGCGCTTCCCACAATCCCACAGGAATAATGACAGGAAGGTTTTTGTCGATTTCAGCAATCTCCTGTGAAGTCATGTTTTTCCATTCTTGTATTTCCATCATCATATTTTATTGAGTTTTTTCATTAAAAAAGCTGCAGCACCGATTACACCTGAGAATTCATTGTTTTCGTCGATCTCGATATCGACCGGTTCACCCTTCGGATAACGAAACACCCGGCTGTTGACGATATCTTTTATTCGATCCAGAAAAAGATCTGCTGCCAAAGTGGCCCCGCCGCTCAGGATGATCCTTTCCGGAGAATAACAATGTACGGCATTGATCATCAGAATAGCCAGGTTATTAATCCAAGTGTCCAACTCATGTAAACACAATTCATCACCCAGCCGACAGGCATCTATTACTTTTTTGAAGTCGATGTCCAGCGGGTTGTTAAAATACTCATCCGTCAAAATGGAAGGAATGCCCCGCTGAATGGCACTTCTGACCTGGAGCGAAAGCGCCGTGGCTGAACATTGTGTTTCGCCGGTTCCGTGATTCCCTGTCAGACAGAGGTTATCGCTGGATTTGTCCATGATGATATGCCCCATTTGGGTACCAAACTGCAAGTGCGGATCAGACAAAATATGTCCGTCCAGCATGACACCGGAGCCAACTCCCGTGCCAATAGTTAAAACCACGGCCCAGTCAACATCTTTGGCCAAACCGAAATATTTGGCTTCATACATAGCCAGTCTACCATCGTTATCCGCATACACTGGCAAGTCCAGTTCCTCTCTTAGCTTGGGCACAATGGGAAAACCCTCCAATTGTTTAAACTTTCCCGGAAGTAAAACCACCCCTTTATCCGGATGGATGCCACCGCTTAAGCTCAGACCAATCCCCAGAGGCTTTTTTCCTTCTTCTGCAATTGTTTGCCGAATGTAATTAAGTAAAGTCTGGTACAATAATTCAGCGCCCTCGTTGGCGCGGGATGAAATAACATCGCTCTTGAAAACTTTGCCTTCCAAATCCACCAATCCCGTTTTAAGTCGCGTTCCTCCCACATCGGCTGCTATGATATATTCTTTCATTTTAGTCTACAATTGCCTTGTTCTTTTTCAGAATTTCACGTAATTCACCCGGCTCAATATCTGCGGGTTTAACACCTTGTTTGGCTGATAATGCTGCAGCATTTCCGGCGGCTTCACCCATCACCATGCATTGCGCCATGGAGCGGACACTGCTGTGAGCGACATGGCTGGCCGAAAAACAGCGTCCTGCCACGAGGATGTTACGACTATCCTTCGGCACCAGGGTACGATAAGGAATGCCAACCGTTTGTCCATCGGGAAGATATTGCCATTTCGTATCTGCACCGTCCGAATGGTCTTCCATGGGAGCCCCGCACAATCCAATCTGATCTTCAAATTTGCGGGCTGACAGTACGTCTTCTGAGGTGAGCCGGTATTCCCCATAAATCCTCCGGGTTTCACGCACACCAATCTGTACGCTGAATGTGGACAACTCCGCGTGTTGATAACCCGGCACATAATCTTTCAGAAAACGAATGTATTCGATGGCTTGAATACGCCCTTCCATTTCAGCTTCACTTAAAAGATCCGGATTAGAAGCGTTGATCACCTTTCCGTCTTTTTCCCGGTAGGATGTCAGACGGGTCATGATGGTGGCTGTCATGTGGTCCACCGGGGTGATGTGGTCACTTCCCTCCTTTCGGGGCAGATTATATTTTCCGGTGGAAGCTGCTTCTTCCATCAGGGCATTGATCTCTTTTTTTGAAACCTCTTTTCTTTTGGAAAGATCGACGTTCACCATTTTAAATGTGGTAGTCAGGGTTTGTGCAGGATCGACAGCTCCGGCAAGCTCGAAAGGAATACCCGCAAAGTAACAAATATCAGCATCTCCTGAGGCATCAACCACCTGCTTGCACTGAAACATTTGTAATCCGGCTTTTGTTGCCACCACTAATCCTTCAATTTTGTTTTCATGGATGACAACATCCTGTACCCAGGCATTTAACAAAACATGGCAACCGGCTTCGCGAACCAACCGTTCCCAAACCACTTTCAGGTATTCAGGATGATAGGTTATGCCGGTTCCTGCCCCAAAAGAATTAGGACGTTCAAAACAAGCCTGGTATCCTTTCAAAGCCTTTACAACATCGTCTGCAATGCCGCCCACCACTTTTATGGACCGGGAGCCCGGCGTGTAATAGCCGTAAAACGTATCCAGAACAGCGGTACTGGTTCCGCCCAAAAAAGGCAGGCGTTCCAGCACCAACGTTTTGACCCCGGCCCTCGCAGAGGCAATGGCCGCAGTAGATCCAGCCGAGCCCGATCCAACCACAATCACATCGAAACTTCCTGCAACAGGAAGTGATTTATAGTATTCACTCATAACT
>NZ_DDYV01000343.1:0-13520 GCF_002348205.1 Desulfobacter sp. UBA2225
GATATCTTCCTGACCGAATTCTTTTTCACAAAGCCTTAATGATATTTCTCCATGGTCCGGCGCGATGGCATGATACGCATTGGTCATCAGGTTCATGGCGACCTGGTGCAGTTTTGTCGGGTCTGCCATTATATAACCGCATTGGAAATTGATCTCCTGATGGATTTTTATATTACTCGGGATGGTTGACCGGCAGAGTTTCAACACCTCTCTAATAATAGTTTGAAATCGAACGGGAATGCTTTTATCTTCGGATTGACGGCTGAAAGAAAGAATTTGGTTGACAAGCTCGCTAGCCCTTCGGGCTGCTGTTAGAATCTCCCTGGCATTTTTATATTCAGTGCTCTCTTTATAAAAATCTTCCATCAGCATTTGTGAAAACCCGATAATCGGAAAAAGGATATTGTTGAAATCATGGGCAATACCGCCGGCCAGAGAACCAATGGCTTCCATTTTCTGGGCTTGCTGAATCTGCTTTGCCATTTTTTTCCGTTCGCTGATATCCCGTAAAATAGCATTTATTCGCTGTGGACTGCCCAGATCGTTCCGGCTCAGGGACATTGAGATCTCTACCCATATCCGTCGGCCATCGGCAGTCAGCCTTTCGGACTCATAACCGGTTAATTCACCGGTTTCATGCACATGACGTATCTTTATTTGATGTTCTGCCAGGCGGTCTTCAGGGCAGAAGCGTGTGATGGGCGACCCCAGGGCATCTTCTGCCTTACAACCAAACATTCTTTCCGCGCTGGGGTTGAACACCGTGATCCTGCCATTCAGGTCAAAAGCCATCACCGCATCAACAGAGGCCGCTAATACGCCAGCGTATTGACTTTCAACGGTTTTACGGTGATTTTCGTTTTCAATGGCCCATAGAGCAAAGGCAATGTCGCCTGCCACTTCCTTTATGAGGTCGTGTTCTTGGGAGATCTGGGCAAACTCGATGGGGCAGGAGAGGCTGAGCCAGCCAAAGTTCCTGTCAGCGTGATTCAGCCTCACACAAAGTCCGGCCCGGCCGGCATAGAGCGCACTCAACGGACAGCCCTTGCAATATTCTGACGGGTTTTCTTTTACCTGAATATTGCCGGACGTGTGGACCGCTTTGGCACAAGCCGGTATATCCCCGGCGAGCAGGAATTCGGCCATGGGGGTAAACCCGCCGTTAAACCCCGCATGATAAAATGGTCTCTTTGGCCGCCCGTCCACTGTCAGCGCGATCCATGCGTTATAAAAGCTGCGGGTTTCCACCAGCAGACGGCAGGCTTCCTTCAGAAGGCGATCCGGATCCTTTTCTCCGACAATGAGCTGGTTGACGTTACGGATGGCTGCCAGCGAACGGTTCTGGTGGTCGAGGCGCTCTTGCAGTTTCACCCGGCTGCGGTTGACGCGATCCATGAGGACCCCAACAAGCAAGGCCGCTGTTACGTAAAAGGATCTAAAAAACAGCTCTTTGGGGCTTGCCCCATGCACTGCAAGCCCCCAGAAAGTTTGTCCATCAATAGGGAAAAAAAAGTAATTCGTAAGAACATCCAGTATCCACAAAACCAGCCCGAACAGCATGGCAGTGATATATATGAGCATGGTATCGGCCTGGGCCCGTCGTGACGACAGGCCGAAAAAACGCCGGGCAGGCCCCAGGCTGAAGATGACATAGGCGATCATCAGAAAAAGATAGGCTGTCACCGTGTTTTTAATGCCCACCGTATGGAGCCAGGCCGGACTCACGTGGTCCTGTACCAGCAAGGGGTCCCAGGGCGGTGGATTCAAAGAGACCAGCCATGGAAATAGCATCATAAAGCCGAGTTCACTAATAATACGGAACGGAATCTCCACGGCAAACGAGGTCATATACCAGGGAGAGCTGCCGGAGCGGCGGTCGGCCCACCAGCCGTGCCAGACAATCCATAAGGTGAAGACCGGCACCGAGTAAAGGATCCCCCAGCCGCCCTCGTACCAGAGCCACCACATGGTTTGGCATCCGCCGGCCAGGGCGCAAAGCAGTCCGTAGCGCCAGCCCCAGGCCAAGGCAATGAGCAGGGGAAAGAATACTCCCAACAGAATGCTGATTTTAAAATCGCCGGTTTTTAAAAATTCAATGTCCAGAAAATTAACGCCGAATCCGATCAATCCGAATACAAGCGCCACGGTCACCTGGTAGGAACGCTTTCCAGGAAATTTAAGCCCGGGAATCTGATGCCAAAAATCGTTTCTATGTCTATCATTGACCATTACACATTGTCCCAAGGCAGGATTAAGTATTTTACCATGAAGAGCATGAAGACCATGAAGCGCATGAAGAATATACAGGAAAATCAATCGTCATGTCCGTCATGCGCGTCATGGTTCTAATCTGTACACACTGGACGGGCAGGATGGAAAATTATCCATCCTGCCGAGTTTATTTAACTGATTTAAAAATCAGTAAAATCATCATCGTCATCCAGCGGAATCACCTGGTTCGGCCTGAGCTCTCGGGATGATGCCTGGGCCGGCACTTGTCTTTTCGGTCCAGCAATGGTTTTGATTTGCGTCCGTCCGGCTATGGATTCGTTGTGGCTGCCGCTGCCCTTGACTATGAGTACCAGGTCCCTCACATACTCCTTGAGTTGTTCGGCCTGGGCGCTCATTTCTTCTGATGCTGAAGCCGATTCTTCTGCATTGGCGGCATTCTGCTGTACTACCTGATCCATTTCCGTGATCGCTAAATTGACTTGTTCAATGCCGTTGGCCTGCTCATTGGACGCTTCGGATATCTCGGTCACGATCTCCCCGACTTTAGCAGAGCTTTGGGCCACTTTTGAAAAGGCCTCATGGGTGGTGGAGACCAGTTCGGATCCATGATTGACCTTTTTTACGGTGTCTTCAATTAATGCTGCCGTGTTTTTGGCTGCTTCCGCCGCTCTCATGGCAAGATTTCTGACCTCATCGGCTACCACGGCAAATCCGGCGCCGGCTTCACCGGCACGGGCCGCTTCCACAGCCGCATTTAATGCCAGAAGATTGGTCTGGAATGCAATTTCATCAATGGTTTTGATTATTTTGGAGGTTTCCTCGCTGGCTTTTGAGATCTCACGCATGGAGAGATTCAAATCGTGCATGGAGTCATTGGCCGTTTTAACCACCTGATTGGCTTCTTTCATGAGGTGGTCTGCATGGCTTGCGTTTTCGGAGTTCTTTTTGGTCATGGATGACATCTCCTCCATGGAGGAAGAGGTCTCTTCAATGGATGCCGCCTGTTGGGAGGCGCCTTCCGCCATGGACTGACTGGATGAAGAGACTTGCGTGGATGCAGACGCCACCTGAGTGGCACCTTCATTCAGACCGGCAATAATCCGGTTCACCGGTACGGTGATGCCCCGGGTAATAAAAAATGCGATTATACATCCCACAATGAGCGCAGCGATCAAACCGATGGTCATAACCGTGGATGCATTGCCAAGGGACGCGACCGCTCCATCGGCAATGCCGCTGGTTGCGGACATTCCCGCATCAGCCATGGCATTACATGCGGCAATGGCCACTTCACCGGCTTCCGCGCGCTGAAGGCCGATTTCCTGAAGCCGGGTCCAGTTGGTTAGAAAATCAGACATGGCTGTTTTATATGTGGTGCCGGCCTGCCGGACCGCTTCAATCTGTTTCAGGTTTTCTTCTGAACGGGTCGCGGCTTTGAGGGCATCCAGTTTGTCATTAATTTTGGAAAAATCTTCCAGGGCTGTTTTTATTACAGCCGGGCTTCTCATGGCCTGGGCTTTAAATGTACCGATAAGCGCATCATTTCCCAGATTGGTCACATCACCCACCAGGGTTATTTTATTGCGTCGATCCAGCATATCCCGGCTTAATTTTTCCTGCTGCCCTTTGAGGAATTCATTACAGTTATTCATATAGACCGCTGCATTTTCGTCCATTTTGGTCTTGAGCCGGGCCAATACACCCTGGTCCGCCAACAGCGACTTTCTGAATTCCGGAACAAAGGCCTTCATGGCCTCCTGGTAGTTTTTGCCGGCGGAAGCGGTGGCATCAATGCGCCGGAGGTCTGCTTCATCCCGGGTGATGGACCGAAGGTTCTCGAGCACCGTGAAGGCGCTGTCCAGTTTGCCGGCCGCCGCATCAATCATATCCGGTGTATTATTGGCCTGGGCTTTATAATTCATCACCCGGACCTCAGCACCGATGTCAACCAAGTTACTCACATGGGTGACTTTTTGCTGCCGTTCGGCCAAGTCCCTTTCAAATTGCTGGTTTTGACTGGCCAGGAAGGCATTGCTGTTGGCCATGTATTGGGCTGCGGATTTATCCAGCACTCCGCGGTTCTTTGCCAGTTCGGCACTCGTGTCCACGCTTTGTTCAATTAATGCCTTATAATTGTCAATGCCCTTGGTCGCCTCGGCCAACTCCTCCTTGAGCTTTTTAAGATTTACTGCTTTTTCATCCAGACGCCTTCCCGCTTCAACTGCTTTTTCCACAGTCGCCAGCTCTTCCCGGGCTTTTTGATAGAAAGTGTCGTCCTCGGTAAATCCATACCCGCGCATTTCAAACATCAGCCGGCTTACAGCCCCCCTGAGCGCCATGGCCATCTCCACTTCGGGTACGTATTCCTCAGCCAGCATTACATTCTGTGTTTTAACCGTGTTCATATTCCAGACCGCCATCCCGCCAAGCGCAATGGCAATAAGGATCAATAGCCCAAATCCTGCGGATATTTTAATTCCTAAACTCATATTTCTCATCTTTGCATTCCCTTTTATCATATGTTTTATTATTGGGTTCAAATCCGCTATGCGATACTTTGAAAATCTTGAATCTCTGCGCTGGAAAGAACCCGGTCAATATTCAGCAAAATTTTGACCCCTCCATCAATTTTGGCCATACCCATGATATATTCAGTGTCCAGATGGGTGCCAAAGGCCGGGGTGTCTTCAATTTCATCACCATGGATATTCAGGACTTCAGATACCGCATCCACCACGATGCCGATGAGAATCGTGGCATCGCTGGAGTCAATCTCCACGACGATAATGCAGGTTCGTTCCGTATATGGAATGCCGGCCATGCCGAATTTGGCTCTCAAGTCCACAATGGGGATCACTTTTCCTCTCAGGTTAATCACTCCTTTAACGAACTGCGGGGTCCGGGGAACCGATGTAATGGGCATCATTCCGATGATTTCCTTTACCTTTAGAATCCCGATGCCGTATTCTTCTTTTTCCAGGGAAAAGGTCAGGTATTTCCCTATTTTTGTGTTGATCTCCCTGATGGCTTGGTCCATGAGGCTTATGTCCTGGGTCATTCACTTTTCTCCTTTTTGATAAATCATATTTCTTAGGGCCATGGAAATTTTAAAATCCATGGCCCTAACGTTGAAATCTAATCATGCAAAAAAATTATGGCGTCAATCCGGGACTGATGCCTGGCGACTATCCGTTTTTGCACAGATGTTCCAATAAGAGTTTAAGGTTTTGAGTTTCAATCGGCTTAACCATGTAATATAAAATTCCCTCTTTTCTGACACGTTGTTCTAATTCACGCGAATTCTCTCCGGTCATGGTGATAATGTTGATGTTCGGATCAATCTGTTTGAATTCAGGGATGAGATCATATCCCAGGTAGTCCGGCAGCATGATATCCAGTAAAATGACATCAAATGCGGTTTCTAAAACGTGGTGCAAAGCCTCTTTTCCATTGCCTGCTGTCTGATAGTCATATCCCCATCGTTCCATTCTTCTTTGAATATAGGCGGCAACCTGGGGGTCATCCTCAACAATAAGAATTTTCATATAGCCTCCATATCCTTAATGGGAATGGTTGTAAGCAATAACGATGCCAACCTTCTTTTTTGTTGTAACTATTTAATAATATGTGATTTTTATTTTTATCCGGTCACATGCTTGATTTAGACGACTGTGTCAATTTTGAAACAATAGCTGAATTTTCTTATGGAACAAGCTGAATTTATGGGGATTTATGATGTATGTGTCAATATCGAACATTTTGTTTCAATTTTAAACCATGTTTTTTCATCCGGCGAAACAGGGTGCTGCGGGAGATACCAAGCTTTTCCGCCGCACAGGAACGATGCCAGTTCGTCGATTGCAATGCATTGATAATCTGTTCTTTTTCAACTGTTTTTATGGCATGGGAAAGGTCATTGGTCGTGTCTCCAGGCGGAATAGATCGCTTGAAATGATCAGACTGGATTGGCTTGACGGTCATATTTAAAATTTCAAATTCGCCGGTGGAAAAAAAACGTAACAGGGCGTTTTGCAGTTCACGGATATTTCCGGGCCAGTCGTGATTTAAAATTTGTGCAGCAATATGGTTGGGGATTTTTTTTAAAGGACTGTTTTTGGCGTATATGCCGGTAAAGTGATCAATCAAGAGCGGAATGTCTTCTTTTCGATCTTTCAAAGGCGGCAGGAAGATGGGGATGACCTGGATACGGTAATAAAAATCTTCCCGCATAAATCCTTCACCGACCAATTGTTTCAAATTTTTGTTGGTGGCGGCAACAATCCGGAAATCCGATGTTTTCTTTGATTGGCTGCCAATGGGATAGTATCCGCCGCCGTCAATGGCCCGCAGCAACTTGACCTGCATGCTTAGCGGCAGGTCTCCGATTTCATCCAGAAACAAGGTGCCGGTATCTGCCAGATCCAGATATCCGTGTTTGTCAAATGCCGCACCGGTAAAGGCGCCTTTTTTATAGCCGAAAAATTCGCTTTCCATCAGCGGTTCAGGAATGGCGCCGCAGTTGATGGTGATAAAGGCGTCGGCATTCCGGAGACTCAAATCATGAATGGCTCTGGCAACCAGTTCTTTCCCTGTTCCGGACTCGCCGTAGATGGAAACATTGGCATCCGAGTTGGCAGCCGTCAGTATTTGATCATATACGTGCTGCATTGCCGGGCTCATCCCGATAATATTCTGAAACCGGTACCGCTCTTTTATGCTGGATCGCAACCGGATATTTTCCTGCTGCAACCGGTTTTTTTCCTGAGTAACCAGGTGCTCTTTTTCTTTTTCCCGGGTTATATCCCGCAGGATGGAGAAGAGCGCAGGCGAGTTGTTCCTGGGGATTTTGGTCTGATCCTCTTCCACCCATATCCGATTTCCCTGTTTTGAGTGCAGTTCGTACTCAATCGCTTTGAGTTGTTCAGTGATCTGTATGCGTTGTATGATTTTTCCGACCCGTTCGCAAACACCATTGATCAGCTCCTGTTCTTCCTTGAGGAACGGCGTTTGAAAGTTTTGGTCAGGTTTCCGGGTCAGGTATACGGTTAACGATCCTATCTTTTTTCCTGAAAATTTTATTGGCGCAGAAATTTTCCATTGGTTAGGCGCATGGGGACAATTTTTATATGTTTTATTCAAGACGACTGCTGTTGCGGCAGATATGTCCGGATACTGAAGGCTCAAGGGGATGATCTCTACCACCTGCTGCATCAGAAAATCAATGTCAAGATTCTCTGTTTCGGCTATTTTTGAAATCGTATATAAGCAGTGAAGTTCTTTTTTTCTTTTTTCAAGATCAAAAGTCGTTTTTTTAAACTGCTCTTTAAGGCTATTGATTTGTTCAATCAATTCATTCTGATTCATTCGAACCGCGTGTTATTTTGAGTGTGAATAAAAACGAGAATTTATTGTAGAGATCCAAGCACCTAAAGGCAAGTGTTTTAATGCGTTTTCAGGAAGTTTAAATCCGCTTTTCAGGAGACTTGGCAGATCTCCTGTTTTTGTGTTAATAAACTTCGGGTTATACTTTTTTTGTTCCGGCTTCTGGTGATCGGAGGAAGTGAATGGTGAGAAAGAACTCCAGGCGTTTTTTGTACCATTATCTGTTTCCCTACGCAGGGTTGTTTCTTGTCAGGCTTTTGTGAGCCACCTACCGGATTAGGATTGTCGATCCGGACAATGAACAGAACCTTTTAAAGGCTGGTGGGCGACTGGTTTATGCCTTATGGCACCAGCGGTTTTTCCCGGGGATAACCTTTTTTTCGCACCGAAAGCTCATTGCCATTATGATTTCCCAGAGTAGAGACGGTGAAATGGTGGCCCGGACTGTGAACATTCTGGGTTGGCGGGCCGTGAGGGGGTCTTCATCCCATGGGGGGCCAGGCCCTTGAAACCATGAAAATCCTGGCCAGCCAGGACTACAAAATCGGCCATATCGTGGACGGCCCCCAGGGACCGTTCGGCGCGGTGAAACCTGGTCTGATTCGCATTGCCCAGTATGCACAACTGACCATTGTTCCCGTCATTATGTCCGGGCAGAACCTGTGGGCGTTCAATTCCTGGGACCGTTTCATGGTGCCCAAACCCTTTTCCCGGGTAATCATCCGGTTTGGCTCCCCTATCCATGTGTCCCGGGATATGGGGAAGGAGGGATTTGGGCAGATGCAGGCGCATGTGACCCAAACCCTTAAGCAACTTTATGCGGATACAGACGCTGTCTGGCAGGATGAGGTACGTCTCAGAGAAATTTTTGGTTGATCCTTTTCACTGTTTTTCAGCCATGATCATGGCTGCGCCCAAGGCGCCCATCATCTGGGGGTGATTGGGGACAAGGACCTCTTTTTCCAGGGCCTTTGCCACCATGTGCACCATACATGGGTTTTGTGCCACCCCGCCGGAGAATACAACGGGCCCTTGGGCTCCCACGCGGTTCAGCATGCCCACGGCACGTTTGACCACACTTAAGTGAAGACCCCGGGCAATCTGCTGTCGATCCTGGCCCTTGGCAATGAGCGATGTCACTTCAGACTCTGCAAAGACGGTGCACATGCTGTTGATCTGAAGATCTTTTTGGGCAGCAAGGGCGGCCGGACCAAACTCATCCAGGGAAAATCCCAGATTCTGTGCCATGATTTCAAGAAATTTGCCCGTACCCGCAGCACACCGGTCATTCATTTCAAATTTCACCACCCGACCCTGTTCATTGAGCCGGATCGACTTACTGTCCTGGCCGCCAATATCAAGAATGGCAAGGGCTTCGGGGAATTCAAGGCGAACGCCTGCAGCATGGGCTTTGATTTCCGTGACCGTTGATGCATCTTCAAACGCCACCTCAAAAAGGTTGCGTCCGTAACCTGTGGCCATGATCTTGTCAAATTTTACCCCATCCATCACTTTTTTGGCCTGGGAAATGGGGTCAAATCCGGTATCTGTCTGGCGGGTTTCAATCACCTTTTTGTTTTCAACCACTACCAGTTCAATGCTTCTGGAACCGATATCAATGCCTGCGCAAATCATTTTTTTCCTTAGTCAGAGATTTGTTCTATAAAGGCTTCCACCCGGGTTTTAAGCTGCCCGACATCCTCCATGCCGTAATCGGTTTCAATCCTCATGCAGGGAATGCCTAATTTTTCAAGTTTATTTTCCACAGGGATGGATTCCATAATATAAGGCTGACAGAACTGCAGACCGTAATGGATCACACCGTCTGCACCATAGGCCTTGGCCATTTCAACAATATGGTCGCTCCGGTCCTGGTTGGGGGTAAAAATAGCGCAGTCCACCTTGAAATATCGGTCTGTGATAGCCTCCATCAATTCATCCAGGCTTTTTCCTGAATCCTCGGTCAGATTCCGGGTGCCCCTTTCGCCCACGCAGGACTCTTCGCCTACGATTACGGCACCTGAGGTTTCAATTATCCAGGGCAGTTTCCAGTTGGGTACGGCCATGGGACAGCCGGAGATAAGAATCCTCGGGGTTTTTGAAGGGAATACGCCCTGATTTTCCTTGATTCGCACCTCAAGTTCGTCACAGATTTTGTTTACCGATTCGGTGAACCTGGCTGGATTGTCGTAAAAGAACACTTGATTGGCCAGAAGGGCGTCAAGTCCTGAAATGGGAGCCGGGTCCGCCTTTCTTAATCTTGCCAGCCGGTGCAGGGCTGCTCGTTTGGCATTGACCACCTTAATTCCTTCCTTAAGGGTTTCCGCGGTGATCTTATTTCCCGTTAATTTCTCCACTGCTGTTTTGAACCGTTCATATTCTGCTTTGAGAAGCGAGCGTCCCTGGCTGGATTTGACCTGGGGAAGGTCCATGACATAAAGGTTGTCCACCATACCGGCAAATATTTCATAGGCTTTTTTCTTGCCGTCACAGGTGTTTTCTCCCACAATCATGTCTGCACTTTCAAGGTAGGGACAGACCTTGCCAAGTTTGAAACCAAAGGAAGACTTAATCAATGAGCAGGTGTTTCTCGGTAAATGTTTTTCCACTTCTTCAACGGCAAAGTCCGCACCGGAACATAATCCTACCAGGGTGGCACCGCCTGCAAGCGCAATTTCTTCGGGAACAAATACGCAATAGCTGCCGATGATTTTGCGGTTCTGCTTTTTTTCGTCCAAAAGCTCCTTGATTCTCAACCCATGAACCTCGCTCATGACAAAATCAAAATAACCCATGCCTTCGGGGCGATTCTTCTGGGCAAGATATATGTCCCGGTACCCTTGCCCCAAAACACCTAATAACGCGTCGTGGGCCTGTAAATCCATGCCAAGGCTCTCCCACATGGGGGCATAATCTTCGCTCATTGTATTCTCCTTTTGTAACGTCAAAGTTTGTCTTTTAAAATCGATAAACAATTTAGTCTCAAGTTGTTACGAGAGTTAATCTGTTTTGAAATTTGCAAGTATAATGGGGGGCGGGATTTTAAATCAAAACGAAAATACAAATAGAAAAAATAAATACAATTGGAATTTTCAATAAAAACATAAGGGCAGAATATGAAACCATATCCTGCCCTTTAAAAATTATAACCAGAAATCTAAACGTTACATAGCGTTTTAAAAGTCTTCATCCAGTTCCTGGCCTTCCGGCATGTTAAGCAATTTCATGTCCGGCCCCAGATATTTCCGTTCCTTCCCGCCGAGCACGCCCAATGCAAAGCAGATCAATGTCCATAAATGCATAACATGATAATGACACTCGTAATGATCGGCAAGCTTGTGAATTTGATCATGGCAGTTATGGCAGGGTGTAATACAGTATTCTGCACCCGTGGCCACGATCTGATCTTTTTTAATTTCGCCGTATTTCAGACGCTGTTCATTGTACCCGGACTGCAGGTATCCGCCACCGCCGCCGCAACAGAAATTATTGGAGTATTTGGGGGCCATGTCGATGAAATTTTCTTCGCCTACACAGGCTTTGACAACAAAGCGCAGATCTTCGGCCAAAGCATCGCCAAAGCTCTTTCTAACCTGCTGACAGGGATCCTGAACCGTAAATTTGATTTTAAGATCTTTATTCCAGTCGGAGCCGGGTTTCAGTTTGCCTTCCCGCATCCATTTGGCATAGTACATAACCATGGGGGCAATCTCAAGATCGGTCTCAATACCGAACTTCTGCTGGCCTTTCCATACGGAAAAGGTGGAGTGGCCGCACTCGGTGTTCAGGTATACCTTGCAGTCCAGTTCCATGGCCGATTCAAGGGTGTTCCGGGTTACTTTTTCCCATTTCTCTTCATCGGCAAGGAACATACAGTAGTTTTCACCACCCCAGCCCCGGGTGCCATAGGTCCAGTCGGCACCAACGATATTTAAAATCTTCCACAGGGGAACCATCTCTTCGGGCTCCACACCCGGTTCACGGGAATTCTGACTTACAAAGAAATGAGCCCCTTCTTTGTTGATCGGCGCCTCAAGCTCTTCCCAGCCCGGCTGGCTTTCCTGGACTTCCTCGAGAATGTCGCCGACCACCCATTCAAAATCCTCTTCAGAAAGCCCCATGGCACTGCCGCTGGTATTTCGAAGAGCCATATCACAGGAACCTAAAATACCTTTTGGCCTCTCTTCACGGGGCTTTAACTGCCGGGCTTCAAAGATCATAGCCCCAATGTCGATCTTCATCGGGCAGACATAGAGGCATCGCTGGCACTGGGTGCACATCCACACCCACGGGCTGTTGGTTATCTCTTCATCCATGCCCAAAGCCACCATCCTGACAAACTTGCGCGGGTCCATATTTTCAAGCCCTGTTGCCGGGCAACCGGAAGCGCATACGCCGCATGTCAGGCATGTATTTAGGTTGACACCATTCGGCAGTTTACTCATCAGTTTTTCTTTAAACGCTGCCTTTTTTCCCTTATCAAGTTGTATTGCCTCGGTCATAACGTTCTCCTTTGAAATGGTTGCTTTAAGGTCTAATCTTTTTACATCAGCATTATTATTATTATTAAATTCCCGATGTTCCGCTATCAGTCAGCCTATCAACCAGCCACAAGCCCGCAGAATACCTTTCTTAGGTATTCCTGGGGAATGGGTGTCAGGTATTGATCGTCAAAATCCGGTTTTCGGTCCTGCGACCTGACTGTTTGAAAATCAAATGGTGCCGGGTTGTTACGAATGGTGAATGCGGTCATCTTCATTTCAGTATTTTGGGGCTGCTTTTTTGAATTATTATTCAGCCAGGCATCACAGCTTTCGTGATCCCCGATATGCATGATGTAAATGATCTGTTTGGTGCGGATGCAGATAAGACGATATCCTGCACCAAGGTCATATTTCCATGAATTTTTCACCCTGGCATCTGAACGCGCCCTGAATAGTCCTGAAGCCTGAGAAGTCTGGCCTTGGATCATGGCCTCAATGATTGTTCTGGCACGGCCTGCTGCAATGAATGGTGAATTGACCTGACCTTCCATTGCAGTAAGCTGCCTTTCCAGTTTGGGATGAAGGTGGACTTCAAAAGCCATACGAACCCTCCGGTTAACTGCCGCATGTCCCGCCGCTGCACCCCTTGCATCCGCCTGCCGGTTTCAGGGCGGATTCAAGGCGAAAGCCGGTGCCTGCGAAATCAATATCCACAGGGCCGGCCTTTTCCAAAAGGTTTTTATCCATAATGTATTCCACCTCATCAAAGGTAAATACGGCATCTGTATCTTTTTTTTCGTCTAAAGCCATAGCAAGGCTTGGCCCGCCGCATCCGGCGCTGTTGAGAAAAATTCTGATGGGCGTAATTTCTTTGCCTTCAAAGTACATCCTGACCTGTTCCTGGGCAGGTTTAGTGACATTGATCATCTGACAGACTCCTTTAAATACTAAAATTGGCCGGGTGTTATTTTCAATTTTTCAATGTAATAACAAGTGTTTCTCCATTAAATTCTGCACCAGCCAGCCACGGGCGGTGCTTTCAAAATACCTCAGTGTCGTCTGGGAAACTTTGTCATCATACCCCTTCCTTTATAGTCAGTAACAATTATCCAACCTAAACCAGAAACGATTCAAGACCTATATAAAATAGGGGTTTTTGGCAAATTGATAATCCTTATGTGCTTGTATTTCTATTATCGGGATATTCAATTTTGCCCATTGGAAGAGGTGTTATCATGATATATATTTAATGTGACCTGCGGGGGGGNNGGTGACCGAAGCGGTTTTGAATCATGGCATCCAACGCTGAATCCAAACCTGCGGATGGTCCCTTAGTTGGTGACAGGACAACATCCCGTGTTTGGGCGCAAAGTTGCCCATCTGCGCGTTGCAGATGGGGGCCTTGGTCATATTTTAGGCCAT
>NZ_DDYV01000343.1:13575-27120 GCF_002348205.1 Desulfobacter sp. UBA2225
TGGCCGATGTTATGACCAAGCCCCAGATGGGTGACTTTGCGTTCAAACACTAGTTGCCGGTACGAAGTTTTTCCCAGTACTTCTGATAAATTTCAATGGCCTGTCCCACGTCATTCTGGAATTCGCCTTGTTTAATGATTTCAGAATCAGGAAAGATGGTCCGGCTGCTGCTGATGTTGGAATCGAGCAGGGCAATGGCCGGCTTTACCGGGGTGGGATACCCGTATTCTTCAACACAGGTCTTGGCCACTTCTGGATTCATCATGAAGTTGATAAACGCATGGGCGCCTTTGGGGTTCCTTGCCCCTTGGGGAATGACAAAACTGTCCACCCAGAAGCTTGCGCCTTCTTTGGGGTAAACATACTGGATTGCGGGATTTTCCTCCCGGGCCATCCAGGCTTCACCGTTCCAGATCATCCCGATGCTGACCTCACCTGCCAGAAAGGGCAGCTTCGGGGAGTCGGAGTTGAACAGCAGCACATTGGGCATTAAATCCTTAAGCAGCAGATATGCCTGTTCAATTTCTTTAGGCTCCGTGGTGTTGCCGGAAAACCCCTTAATGCGCAAGGCCATGTGAAACACTTCCCGCAAATCGTCCTGAAGCAGCAGTTTACCTCTAAATTCCGGTTTCCACAGATCCTTCCATGATGTGATCTGTTCTTTGGCAATTTCGTCAGTATTCACGGCAATGCCGGTGGACCCCCACATATAGGGAATGGAGTAGTTGTTGTTTGGATCATATGGCTTGTTCAAAAGTTCCGGATCAAGATTTTTTATATTGGGCAAAAGCGTGTGGTCCAGTTTCATGAGCATGCCCTCCCTGCCCATCTTTGAAACAAAATAGGTTGAGGGAACGGCCACATCATACCCGTCTTTTTTGATCAGCTTGAGTTTGGCATACATGGTCTCATTGCTGTCATAGGTGGTGTAGATTACTTCAATTCCGGTCTTTTGGGTGAACTGTTCAAGCACTGATTCGGGCAGATACTCTGTCCAGTTGTAGACATAAATTTTCTCTGCGGCCTGAACCTGGATTGCGGCAAGCAGCACGACGATAAGGACAATAAGGGGTTTAAATAAAGGTTTCATGGGATTTTTTTTTCCTTCAACATTAATTGACTGACAATGACCAGTGCAAGGGAGAGCATGACCAGAAGGGCGGCAAGCGCATTCACTTCGGGTTTGACTCCCACTTTAACCATTGAAAATATTTTCAACGGCAGTACATCATAACTTGGACCCGTGACAAATGAACTGATGATGACATCATCAAGGGACAAGGTGAAGGCCAGAAGCCAGCTTGAGAAAATTGCCGGCTGCATCATGGGGAGAATCACCCGGGCCAGAATGTTTTTTTCGGATGCGCCCAGATCTCTGGCTGCATCAAGAATGTTGGGATCAAAATTCTGCAGTCTTCCTGTGATGGTCATGATGGTAAAGGGCAGGCAGAAGGTGATGTGGGAAAACAGCAGGGACCAGAAACCCAACCCAATGCCCAGGGTGATGAAAAGAACAAGAAAGGCAATGGCCAGGATAATATCCGGTGCCATCATCAGGGTCATACTTGTGGCCTGGATCACTTTTCGTCCGAAAAACCGGTACCGGTTCAGCCCTATGGCGGCGAGGGCACCAATGATCGTGGAAAGGGTGGCCGCGCATACGGCAATGATCACGGAATGGCGGGCCGCATCCATCAGGGAGTGGTTTTCCAACATGGCCGTGAACCATTTAAAGGTAAATCCGTCCCATCTCATGCCGTATTTATTCAGGTTGAATGCATTGACAATCAGTACGCTGATGGGCAGATAGAGATAGAAAAATATGCCTGAAAAGTAAATAATCCGTAACATGTTCATGCGCCTACTCTCTTCCCCGGCCGAAACGGCGTAACAGCAGTCCATATCCGATCAGCATCACCGTCATGAAAATAATAAGTACAATGCTCGTTGCAGAGCCCAGGGGCCAGTTTCTTGCGTTGAGAAACTGTTGCTGGATCAGGTTGCCCAAAAGCAGTTGGCGCGCACCGCCCAAAAGGGAGGCCACATAAAAAAGTCCCATGGTCGGTACAAATACCATGATGCAGCCTGCCATAATACCGGGCAGGGTAAGGGGGAAAATAACCTTGGTAAATGCATTGACCGCGCCTGCGCCCAGATCCCGTGCGGCTTCAACCAGCTGGAAGTCTAACTTTTCAATGGTCGCATACAAGGGCAGCACCATGAAGGGGAGCATCAGATAAAAAAGTCCTGCCACAACCGCATAATCAGTGTACATGATTTTCAACGGGGTATGAATGAGCCCCAGACTTAAAAGGGCTTTATTGAGTATCCCCTGGGTGCCCAGCACCATGCGCATGGCATAGGTCCTGACAAGGGAGTTGGTCCAGAAGGGAATCATCAGAAGTACAAGGACTGACGTGCGCCATTTCGCCGTCATTCTGGCCGTGTACCAGGCAAAGGGATAACCTAAGGCCAGGCACAGCAGCGTCGTTGCCAGTGCCAGTTTAACGGAACGAATAAAAATAATCATATAGCTGGGATCAATAAGCAGCTGTGAATACGCTTTCAGACTGAAAGAAAAACGAACCAAATCTGCCGGATCCATGGTTAAAAAACTTGTAATGACAAGCAGCAGAAGCGGAATGACGCCGAAAAGGATGAACCATCCTGAGATCAGCACAATGATACTGAACCGGGTTTTGCTACTAATCTTCATCAGGCAAAACAACCTCCCAGCCCTTAACCCAGGAAACATATACCCGTTCGCCTACACTGTAGTCAAAGTCCGGGTCATCCTCATCAAAAAACTCGCAGGTCGTCAACAAAGGACCGTCATCAAGACGCACCAGGGTGTCCAAAGTGGATCCCCGGTAACTGCGTTCAACAATGCTGCCGGCAAAGGTCTTTATCTCCTTTGGTGGATGCTCATAAAGCCTTAAGTCCTCGGGCCGCAGCAGCAGCACCACCTTGTCCCCCGGCTGGAACTGCCGCAGGGTATGGGCCGTAATCTGTCTGCCGAAAATGGAGACCTCCACCTGGTCTGAATCAGAAACTGTGCAAATTTCCCCCGGAAAAAAGTTGATATCGCCGATGAATCTGGCAACATAAAGATTTTCAGGTTCTTCGTAAACCTGGCGGGGGGTGCCAAGCTGGGCAATTTTGCCTTCTTGCATCACTAATATTTTGTCTGACATGGACAAGGCTTCTTCCTGGTCATGGGTGACAAAGATAAAAGCGATGCCAAGCTCTCGTTGCAGTTTTTTCAGTTCTATCTGCATTTCCCGACGCAGCCGTGCATCCAAAGCAGAAAGTGGTTCGTCCAGCAAAAGAATCCTGGGCTGGTTGACAATGGCACGGGCCATGGCCACCCGCTGCTGCTGGCCCCCGGAAAGCTGATGGGGATACCGTGCGGAAAAATCAATCATCTTTACCTGCTCAAGGGCTTGTATCACGCGTGTTTCAAGTTCCCTGCCTTTGATTTTTTTAATTTTCAGGCCAAAGGCAACATTATTGAACACAGTGAGATGGGGAAACAGGGCATAGCTTTGAAATACGGTGTTGACTTTGCGTTTTTCAGCAGGCAGGGAAAGCAGGTTTTTTCCGTCAAGAAGGATGGTGCCGGTGTCCGGTTTCTCAAAACCGGCAATGATACGCAAAAGCGTTGTTTTGCCGCATCCCGAAGGACCAAGAAGGGTAATAAATTCACTTGCTTTTACTTCGAGGTCGAAATCCTGAAGAATAGGCTGGCCGGAAAAAGATTTTCCAAGCCCAGCAATCGAAAGAATCACTTCCACCAGCATCTCCTTTGCTGTATTGGTGTAGAATGTATTTAGTTTACAGCGGCATAGCTGGTTGTGTCTTTAAAGAAGGTAATATCCAAAATATATTATTCTTCATTCTTTTGTCAATTTTAAATACGCAAGAAGCCGGCGTTAGTGCTATGTTAAGAAAATATCAACAATTGTCATAGACACAAGCAACTCAAGTTTTGATGGAAGCCATCCCCCTTTGTGCTGCACTATGATAAAAGCATAAATTAAAAGTTACTGGAACGTTACCATCATAGTTTGAAACAGTAATAGTCTTCTGATATAAGTACTCAACGTAATATTAATTCATTTGGAAAAATGAAGTAACTGAATTGAAAGGATTGGACTTGGAACTGGATAAAATAGAAACGATACAGGGCGATTTAAAATTTAAATCATATTTTTGTCCTCATTGTCGGAAATTTTTGATGAAAGGGGGTGTAAGACGGTTAAAAATGACATGTCCACACTGTCACAAATTTATTGATGCTGATGAGAATGAACTGTTAAGTATGGACAATTCTGCCGGGGAATTAGGGTAGCGCACAATTGAATACAGAATGTGACGAATCCTTTCCAATCTGACGTCTTTCAAAATTGTCGGTCAGCAACACCGGGGGACAAAAAAACAGGGAGGAGTGTTGGCAAAATCAAAAGCTGAGAAGCGCAAACAAAAACGCAAGCAAAAGCAGGTGCAGGTCCGGCTGGCCAAGGCCGGAAAGGCAGCCGCTGATAAAGGCTGGTTTTACTATGAAGAAGCCCTTTATTATGATGAGATCGCTGACCCTTCCCAGGCGCTCAAGTCCATAAAAAACGCAGTCAAGTTGCTTCCCAAAGAAGAGGTGGTGATTCACCTTATGGGGCGGATCGGCCATGAGTTAGGCGACGCGCAGGTGCAGCTGGATGCCATGGACTGCCTTGAGAAAATCGGAAAAATGACGGATTCCATGCGGTATGAACGGGTCATTTTTTTGATAAATTCGGGAAAATACGAGCTTTGCTTGAAAAGCGCTGAAGATCTGCTTCAAAATTTTACACAGCTTAAAATTGACGAAAAGCGTCGAAAAAGGGCCGCCCTCAAAGATATCATGACCTATTGCAAAGATGTAATTGCCCAAGCCCGGGAGCGTGAGGAAACCACCCGGCGAATGGCGGCAAGTTACAAACGGCAGGACGGTTTGGCGGAGGCGGGCGCCAAACACATGACAGATATGGCTGACCCGCCGCCCCCAACACCCGAACCATCAACGGTTCCGCCTGTTGATAGCAAGGCGTCTGAAAAACCGGCATCGGTTCCCGTGACCGTGAACATTGACAAAGATGCGTTTGTAAAGGCCCTTGCCGTAACTGAACCCGCCGGGCCGGACCTGTATGAACTGGCACTGATGAGTCATAAAATCCGGTTTGCAGAATCTTTTGAAACCCTGATCTGCCTGCCGGGACTTACGGAAATCCAATCGTTCTGGTACCAGGAGGAGACCGCCAAAAAAGTACTCAAGCAATTCCGGGGAAGGGCGCTGCTCTCCGATGAAGTGGGATTGGGTAAAACCATTGAGGCGTTAATCATCCTGTCGGAATATTTGCGCCGGGGCATGGTGAAAACCGCGCTGATCCTCACCCCGACCCCTCTGGTCTCCCAGTGGCAGACGGAAATGGCATCCAAATTCAACCTCAATGTGTCGTCAACCGACAGTCCGGAATTCAAATCCGGAGACAATAATTTTTGGGAACAAAAGGTTGTGGTGGCGTCCATCAACCAGGCCAAGTCAAAGAAGAACTGGGATTTGATCACCAGCCGGGAGTATGACATGGTGATTGTTGACGAGGCCCATCATCTAAAAAATAAATCCACCTTGAATTTCAAGTTGGTCAATGCCCTGAAGAAAAAATTTATCCTTTTACTGACAGCCACGCCTGTGGAAAACAACCTCATGGAGTTGTACAATCTGATCACCCTGCTCAAGCCGGGGCAGCTTGAGACGGCCACTTCCTTCAGGGAGCGGTTCATGAAGCGAGGCGACCCCACTGACCCCCAGAACAGGGAAATGCTCAAAAATCTGTTAAGCCAGGTGATGATCCGCAATACCCGGGCCCTGGCAGGGATTCACATTCCGCCCAGGTTTGCCACCACTATCCGCATTGCGCCCACAAAGGACGAGGCCGCTTTTTATGAACGCCTTCAGACCCTTTTGCACCTGCTTAATAATCAGAACAAGGGGCGGTCCAAACTGATGATTAAAAATCTGCTGGCCCAGGCCGGATCATCTCCCAAGGCGGTGGAAGCCACCCTGGAACGGATGATTGACAACGGGTCCTGGCTGCTGGAGACTGAAAAAGAGATTAAAGCGGTTCGAAATCTGTGCCGGACAACGGTGGATACCCCTAAGAACATGGCGTTGCTCAAACTGGTCAAAGCGGACAGTGAAAAGCTTATTGTCTTTGTAAAATACACGGCGACCCTGGAGCATCTGGCTGAATTTCTGGAGTGGAATAATGTCTCCTTTGTTCTTTTCCACGGCGGCATGAGTAATGAGAAAAAGGATGCGGCCATTGAGGCGTTTAAGGAGAATGTCCAGGTGCTGGTCACCACGGAAATTGGTGGGGAGGGACGCAATATCCAGTTTTGTTCCCGGATGGTCAATTACGATCTGCCCTGGAATCCCATGAAAATTGAACAACGAATCGGTCGTATCCACCGCATCGGCCAGGAAAAAGAAGTGCAGATCTATAATTTTTGTGCCCAAGGCTCCATCGAGGATTACATCCTGGATATCCTGGACCGGAAAATCAATATGTTTGAGATGGTCATCGGAGAGATTGACATGATCCTGGGCAGGGTTACAGGGGAAAAAGAGTTTTCGGATATGGTCTGCGACATCTGGGTGGAGTCTCAAACCCCTGAAGAGCGGGACCAATCCTTTGCCAAATTGGGCACAAAACTGAAACGGGCCAAAACAGGATATGTGAAAACAAAGGAACTGGACGGCAAGCTTTTTGGAGACAGCTATGAACTTTGAGGGGCATGAGCAGATTGATGCCATGGATTTTGCCTGCCGGTTTTTTAAAGCCCGGGGAGGGGTTGTGGAAGATCAGGGCCTGACCCGGGATATCCTGCTGCCTGAAGCGGCAGCCCAAACCCTTGGCATGGATGAATTTTTCCGGGTGGGGCCTGAAGCGGTTGCGGCGGAGGATCGGTCAAAGGTCCATGCCGTGCAACTACATACCCCGTTGCTTGACCGGATGCTCACCCTGGCAGGAGAATCCGCTCCCTTTGCCCGGGCCGAACTAAAATTTGATTATATCAAAACCCAGGGGTTTGATCGGCTGATCGAAGACCGGTTTCAATTTCACAAATCCAAGATTCGCGTAATCAAGACCGGAGAGGCAAGAACCCGGTATCTTGTACTGACCTGTCGGTATACTGCCCAAAGTGATGAGATAAAACAAGGCCTTCTGGAGATCTGCGTCAACCTGGATACCGGCGTGGTTATCCCGGACATGGCCCAGGGTCTTTCCCATGTTCAAAAGGACTTCAGCGTCAAAAAAGCCCGGGGGTTAAACGAAAAGGAGATTGAATCGATCCGGACGGTTGTCTCCCGATATGGGCAAGACCTGGTGCAAGAGCGCCTGGCCTCATTTGTGGAGAGCATGAACCGGCGGTTTCAAAGGGATACGGCAAGTCTTGACGCATATTACCAGGCCCTTGAAAAGGAGATGCGGCAAAACCTTAGCAGAAGCGGGCTTTCCCAGGATCTGGTCAGGGAACGGGAAGAAAAAATCGCCATGATTCCAGCCGAACTTGCCGCAAAGAAAAAAGATCTGCTCAATAAATACGGCATCCGTATTGATTTTAAACCGGCGGCAGCCATGTACCTGACCTCTGCCTGTGTGAGGGTGTTTGTCAGGCTTATATCCGGCCGAAATAATGCGGATTTTACGATGATCTACAATCCCGTGACAAAGGATATGGATCCGGTTGCCTGCCAATCCTGCGGTGCCGGTACCTACGATATAGGGTTGTGCCCCAATCTGAACATTAACTGCCTCAACTGTTTGGGGTAGCGCCTCTCTTTTTTGGGTAGTTAATCCAGAATCCTTCGAATGGTTTGTGCAATTTCGGTGGTTGTCACAGGCTTCATGACCACTGCGGCGATGTCGGCGTGCTTAAGAAAATCAGCATTTGCTTGGCTGTTGTGTCCTGTGCAGACAATAACCGGAATATCCGGGCGGATTTTTTTTATTGCGGCGCAAAGTTCAAGGCCGTTTATGTGCGGCATGGTCATATCCGTGATGATCAAATCAAACCGGGAAGGTGATGCCGTGAATGTGGTCAGGGCTTCTTCCGGATCCTGATTGGTTTTTACCGTGTAACCCAGGTTCGTCAACATAGCCTCCAGTATCTGTGTCAGCCCTTTTTCGTCATCCACTATAAGAATGCTTTCTGTCCCTCCGGGTACGGACCCTCTATCAGCGGCTACCTCGTCTGCCGGGGGCATGGGGCTTGCCGGTAAAAGTACAGTGAATACAGTGCCGCATCCCATTTCACTTTTAACGGATATGACACCGCCATGGTTGTGAACAATGCCGTGAACCATGGCCAGTCCCATGCCCGATCCTTTGCCGACCTCCTTGGTGGTGAAGTAGGGATCAAAAATTCTGTCCTGGATGGCCGGATCAATTCCTGTGCCTGTGTCTTCAATGGTGAGCCGGACCGCCTCGGTTGCAGAGAACGCTTCGAGTTCGGGCATCGTTAAATCATGGGCGTCTGCCATTTCCAGGCAAATGGTCAGGGTGCCGCCGCCGGGTTCCATGGCCTGAGCCGCATTGTTGCACAGGTTGATAATGACCTGCTGGATCTGTGTGGGATTGGCATTGATTGTCTGTATCGGTTCATGGTTTTGGTAGAGGATTTCAATGGACGAGGGAATGGATGCCCTTAAAAGCCGGACTGTATCGGTCACCAGTTTGGCTGGATTTAAAGGCTGTTTCCTCTGTTCTCTCTGTCGGCTGAAACTGAGCAGTTGCAGGACAACTTCCTTGGCCCTCAGACAGGCGGTTTCAATCTCATTAATGCGTGACCGGACTCGATTTTCTTGGGGCAGGTCCAGCATTGCCAGTTGGGCGTTTCCCAGAATGATTCCCAAAATATTGTTAAAATCGTGGGCAATGCCGCCTGCCAGTGTGCCGATGGACTCCATTTTGCCGGCCTGAATGAGTTGGCGTTGCAGGGCTTCCCTCTCTTGTTCCGCTTTTTTATGCGCTGTGATGTCGGTTGCCGAACCCACAATGGCAACTGTCCTGCCGTTTTCCACAACCGGGTTTTCACGAATTTCCACGATGACTTTACGTCCTCTATTTCCTATGAGTTCCAGTTCGTATGGGGGCTGGCGATGGCCGGTTCTGATGGCCTTTTCAGTATATTCAAGACCTTTGAGATTGCTGGGATTGTCCGTAACAAATTCAGTCCATCGTTTCATGGCCTCTTGGGGTTCGCATTGCAGAATCTGTCTGCACCGGCGGCTGATATAGGTAATTTTATGGTCAGGGGTATGGGCGTAATACATGTTGGTGCTGTTTTCCAGGATGTTTCGAAGTTTTCTTTCGCTTTCACGCAGGGCTTTTTCCGTGGCAATTCTTTCCCGGGTCTCTTTTGTAAGCCTGTGGCTTCGGAAGAGTATAATAAAGATAATGCCAAGAGAGAACAAAAGAACCAGAAAGATATATCGAAACACATCTTCGGGGTTGACCCCATAGTCGTATTTGACCGACAGCCACTGGTTGCGAATATCACTTTTTTGTCGGGGAGAGATGGCCGCAAGGGCTTTGTTCAGGATTGTGAGAAGTTCCTGGTGGCCCTTGGGGACTGCCATATACAGCTGATAATTGTCATAGGGTGTCGGTGCTGCGATTTTAAGATTTGTCAGTCCGTTTTGATTAATTAAATATGAGGCTGCTGCCAGGTTCTCTATGGTGGCATCTGCCCGTGAAAAGGAGACCGCTTCAAGTCCTTCCAACGGGGATTGCGCATAAAGGGGGGTGAAGTTAATCCCGTCCCTGGAAAGCCATTCTTGTGCAAGGGTTTGAGGTACCATGGCCAGGGTTTTCCCATGAAGGTCTTCAATACCGCTCGTAAAGGGGCTGTTGTCTCGGGTGACGATAACCAGGGGGAACGTCAGATAGGGCACAGAAAAATCAAGATAGGTTTCCCGTTCAGTTGTTTTTGCAATGCAGGGGATCAGGTCAATCTCTCCTTGCTGGACACTTTCCAACACCTCGGTCCAGGGAAGGTCTGCCAGGATGCGTAATTTAAGCCCTAATTGGGCCGCTATCTGGGAGGTGTAATCGGCTGAGATGCCTTTTAATTGATCCTTTTCATAATAGTGAAATGGCGGAAAGGATCGGGGGCCTGCAATGGTGATCGTGGGATGTCTGTCAAGCCAGGTCTTTTCAGCCGGGGTTAACTGAATGCTGGCGGCTGCATTATTCATTGAATTTTGGGCATGGGAATATGCAGTATTAGTGAAGGACAACCCCATAATGAGTGTCGGGATCAATATAACCCCTGTAAAAAAATGGCGAAATTCAAGTTTCAATAATTTATCCATATATATGCTGTCTGTGTTTCTTTCAAAGGCAATCGTCAATTGTTTTAACCTATCATTAGTATGTATCTGAACTGAAGGGGAGCGTCAAATCACTTATTGTGCATCATGACTAAATTGGAAAAGGAAGCGTTGGAAAAAGAGTTGAAAAAAAGAGAGCCTGCCGATACAAAGGATGAGATCGAGCCCACCCAAGGTTTTAGTAACACCAAGGATGATCAGGTGTTTGTGAAAGCGCGGCAGGATGTCGGGGAAAATCTGGTCGCCGGACTCCATCAAAGGCGCCATCAAAAAAGCCAAAGCGGTTTTCCCACCCGGCTGAACAAAAAGATATAATGATGCATTGAAAAATTCGGGCTATAAAAAAGCGTCTAAAATTATGACCTTCAAATAAACTTTAAAAATGAAAAGCGAACCATTGGAGGCTTCATGAAAAAGAAATATATTGTGGTTATGGATGTACCAGGCATTAAAAAGTATGTCTTTGGTACGGATCGCCTGGTGGAAATTCGAGGTGCCAGCGCTCTACTGACAGAACTCAATGAGAATGGAGTGCCAACGTTGTTGAAAGAAACATTGGATGAAGCTCATTTCGACTTGGTTTTTTCCGGTGGGGAGCAGGACAATTCATCATCGAAGCGGAGTTGTCAACCCTTGAGCCTGCCATGAAGGCAGTACAGTCGATGTTCAATCGGGAAAGTAAAGGCGGTTTGAAGGTTCTTTTCGGTATCTCGGAATATGACGAAGACAATTATGCTAAATCATTGGATCGTGCTTTCATTCGATTAAAAAAGATGAAAGATGAAAATCCTCTGATTCCATGTACGCTGTTACACACCGGATTTATTCGTGAATGCGACAGTTGTGCCGGAATGGGATCACAATATAGTCAATATGCCGATGAGATGAAATTGCTTTGTGATGTCTGTGCCACCAAAGTCGAATGGGGCAAAAAGAAGGGGCTTTGGAAACATTTTTCCGACTTTCTCAGGACAAAAGATGTGGATCTCGATCGATTTCAAAGGCCAAAAACGTTTGAAGAGATCGGAGAGTGCAGCAGAGGAAGAAAAGGGTATACGGCACTCATCTATGCAGACGGCAATGCCATGGGAAAATTGATCAAACAAATCAAAAACAAGAACGATTTCCACTTTTTTTCTCAAGTGGTCGATGAGGCCATCACCCAGGCATGCCATGAAGCACTTTATGAAAATTGCCCTCCTGTTAAAGACGTTGTTCCGGTTAAAGGCGTTGTTCCGGCCAATATTTTACTTCTGGGTGGAGATGATCTTCTGGTCTATATGTCGGCAGATCATGCCCTTGAATTTGCCATTGAAGTGTCCCTGAAATTCACTAAAAAAACTCAAATTCGATTTTCCCAAAATCCCTTTTTCAACGACATATTGAACGGTAACGGGTTGACGGTCTCATTGGGGATTGCATATGCTAAAACCCATTCGCCATTTTCCCATATTTTCAGTCAAGCGGAAGAACTGCTGACCTCAGCCAAACAGGCTGGCGCAAAGGATCCCGCTGCACAAGGCTTTTTCTCACCATCCTATATCGTTTTTCATATCACGCCGCAATTTAATCATCTGAAAGTCGGGCACAGCAGAAACAATTTTTTACAAAAAAACGGTAAAAACTTGAAGCTATATCAAAAACCTTACGCCCTTAAAGATGCCCAGTGCCTATTGGCACATGCACGTCGACTTCTGTACGCCAATATTCCCAGAACACGACTCAGACGCCTAGGATACACGCCTTTTGAAGATAAAATGAACGGAACATTGGATTTTTTGAAATTATATACCCGCTCTGAAATTGGAGAGCAGAGAACGGCAATCAGAAATGCCATGGAATACTTCGGTTGTGTGCCGAACATGCCGTGGAAAGAGCCTTCCGGTAACACAACCGATGACAGATGGACCACCACGATGATTACGGACTTGATGGAGATTGCCCAGTTCTGCAACATTTCCACGACAGACCGGGAAGGATGGGATAATGTATCATAACCTAGAATTGACACTGAATATCCAATTTGAGTCTATATGGTATACCGGATCTGGTGAAGCAGACATACTCACGGATCGTCTGCTCCAAAAAGACGCCAGGGGGAGACCTTACTTCCCGGCAAGTACCTTGAAAGGGGTCATACGGGAGTCTTGTGAAAAGCTATCCAGAACGCTGAATTTTCCGGAACCCTCCGATCCTCACAGTATCGACATGAATTTACCTGGTGCGTTTGGCCCATTATGTCATGCACCGTCACCAGTAGATCGTCTGTTTGGTAATAAATTCGAAGAGGGGGGCCTATATTTTCGAAATGCTTATCCCATTGACAATACAGACCATGTAGACCGCTTCACCCATATCCGAAGCCGAGTGAAGATGCACCGTAAACTGGGTACGGTAAAAGAGAAACATCTGTTTACAACGGAATACGCCTTTCCCATGACATTTGAATCAAAACTGTCGGCCAGCCATCGGAATCTGGCCATTTTCGAAGAGACAGATCCGCCGTTTGCATATTGTCTGTTGATTGCCGCCATCAAAATGGTCGATCGTCTTGGAGGGGACAAAAGTACCGGTGCCGGGCATCTGCACCAACCTATTTCCATCACTCAAATGATCTATAACGACACCCCCTTTTCTGCGGATACTTTTCTAAAGGAAAAAGGGGAAGTTTATCTGGACGCTTCGGATTACCAGGAAATGAGGGAATAATGACCACCTATTATCGCATGACGGCAAAACTTCTGTCCCCCTTGATCGTCCAAAAGAAACGTCAGAGCAGCTCTCCTCAAACGCTCAAGTATCTTCCCGGCAGTACATTGAGAGGGGCACTGGCAGCAAGTTATCTGAGAGGAGGAAAAAGCGTTGAAGACGAAGCATTCCGCACGCTTTTTCTGGATAACCCGGTTCACTTCTGTAATCTCTTACCGGGAGCAGCCCCTGATAAATCATCAAAAATTTTACCCTTGACTACGATTTCATGTAAACGAGAGCCCGGATTTGACAAACATGGTGTGTTTGACACGCTGGCTGCCACAGCGGCAAGTCGTATCGGAAACGTACCTCCGGATAAAACACTCTGGAAATGCCCCCATTCGACCTGCGGTGAAGACATG
>NZ_DDYV01000083.1:0-5416 GCF_002348205.1 Desulfobacter sp. UBA2225
AAATTATTAAATCCTTGGTCCTTATCATCATTTTTGAATCCATATTTTTATTTCAAGTTGGTTTCATACGTTGCCGGTCATGCTAATTGGAATCACCTCATCGGAAACATGATGATCATTCTTCTTGTAGGACCTTTGCTTGAAGAAAAATATGGTTCAGTCAAGCTCTTTGAAATGATTTTGATTACAGCGATATCAACGGCATTGCTAAACGCATTTTTATTCTCCAATTCCCTCATAGGTGGAAGCGGGATTGCATTTATGCTGATTCTTCTTAGCTCTTTTTCAAATATCAGAAGTCGAGAAATTCCTTTGACCTTCATCATCATTGCAGTGCTTTACATCGGCAGTGAAGTGTTATCAATTTTAAAAATTGATAGGGTATCCCAATTTAGTCATCTCGCTGGAGGGTTTATTGGAGCGTCTTATGGATTTGTCCGAAGTGTGAGGCGGTGAAAAATAAATTTTTAAATATCATGTGTCATCGGGCCACATTTTGACATAGCTATCACTGACTGAAGAAATCATCGCTTTTATCAACAGGCTCTCAGTCAAAAGCGAAATCTCCCAGACGTTAAATTTAGAACCCCAGGCTATTATTAATGGTTATCACCATCAAGCATCTGAAAAATGAAAACGGGTACTCAATATTTATATCCAATTTTAACCCCACAATCTGTCTATATTAAAACGCTGGAATCTCTATTAGCAGTGGCGTTTCCTTCTTCTGTCATTGACGATGATCGTTCAAGTTTTATTAACGTAGAAACAGAGCCCGGTGTATCCACAATCCCAGGTTTATGATAATATGCCGGACCTGAAAGATGAACTTTAATTTAAGGATCGAACGTGACACAACTTACCGGCGCTCAGCGCAAATATCTAAGGGGCCTTGCCCATAGTTTAAATCCTTCAGCCTTTGTGGGGGCAAAGGGTCTGACAACAGCCCTGATCCAGGAGATGGACAACGCCCTGAACGCATCTGAACTGATTAAGATCAAATTTATTGATCACAAGGAAAAGGATGTCAAAGCCGCTTTGCTTGATGAGATTTCAGCGCGGCTTAAATGCCATGTTGCCGGAACCATCGGCCATGTGGCTGTTCTTTACCGCTGTCATCCAGACCCGGAAAAGCGAAAAATCACTTTGGTTTGAACTGAATCAACCACCCAAAGGGGATTACCATGATGCAGGAAACGTCATTTATTGTTATTCGGGGCAACAGTATGCGCCTGGACGGCGGCACCATGTTCGGCAACGCAGCTAAAGCCCTGTGGCAGAAATGGGTCCGGGCAGATGAAAGGGGCATGATTGATATCGCTTCAAACTGTCTGCTGGTCAAAACCGGAAATTACAATCTATTGTTTGAGACCGGCTGCGGGGCATATCTCTCTCCTGACATGAAAGCGCGCTTTGCCGTCCAAGAAGAGACGCATGTGTTGTTGCAATCGTTGTCCGAACAGGGTTTAAGTGATTCAGACATCACTCATGTTGTTCTGTCCCATCTTCATTTTGACCATGCCGGCGGGCTTTTAAGCGCTTGGGAATCGGATCGAAAACCGGACCTGCTTTTCCCCAATGCCCTTTTTGTGGTGGGAGAGGAGCATTTTAGGCGCTCAAAATCCCCTCATCCCCGTGACCGGGCCTCATTTATTCCGGGTCTTGCTGAAAAGTTGCAGGCCACAGGGCGTCTCGTGTTAAAGCAGGGCGGGGACCGCCTGACTGTGGGCGCCCTGACCATTGAATTTTTCCAGAGCCAGGGACACACCCCGGGGATGCTGGTCTCCCTGATTCAGGCCCGGGGCGGTACCGTTATTTACACAGGCGATCTTATCCCGGGACTGCCCTGGGTGAACCTGCCCATCACCATGGGGTATGACCGGTTTGCCGAAAAGCTGGTGGACGAGAAAAAACAGATACTGGACCGTGCCGTTGCCGAAGATGCCCTGCTGGTCTTTCCCCATGATCCGGTCCATGTGGCTGCCCGGGTTGAACGCGATCCCGTGAAAAAAAGGGTGATGCCGGCAAAGGTCTTTGAAACTTTAACTATGACGCTTTAAAAGAGGATAAACATAAAAAAATGAAGGTAGGCATTATCGGACTTCCCCAGACAGGGAAGAAAACATTGTTTCAGATTTTGACCGGCAACGAGATTACGGATCCGGCCAAGGCATTTAAGCCGGTCCCAGGCACCGCCGACATTCTGGATTCCAGGTTTGACCGCTTGGTGGAGATGTATGCCCCCAAAAAGGAGGTCAGGGCGCGTCTTGACCTGGTACTTTTGCCTAAAATGGAGGCTGAAACCATTTCCAAAGGAGATATTTTTAAAGATATATCCGACATGGATGCGGTTTGCCATGTGGTCCGGGCTTTTGAAGATGAGGCTGTTTATCATGCCGAAGGCAGTGTGGATGCCCTGCGCGATTTTGACATGGTCAATTCCGAGCTTGTGATGCACGACCAGATTTTTGTGGAAAAGCGCATTGAGCGGCTCTCTGCCATGGTCAAGAAAATTAAGGATGAAGACCAGAAAAAAGAACTGGTCCTTATGGAGAAGATGCTGGCCCATCTGGAACAGGAACTGCCGCTTCGTCTGCTTGAGTTATCCGAGGATGAGGAGAAACTGATTCGCTCCTACCCCTTTATCACGTTGAAAAAATTGGTGGTCGCGGTCAATGTGGCTGAAGATGACCTTGGCAATACAGGTATTCTGGATACCTTTAAAGGCAGTTGCGATGCCCTTGCCATAGAGGCGATGCTGGTATCGGCCAAGGTGGAGGCGGAAATCGCCATGCTGGACAGTGCCGAGGAAAAACAGGAGTTCCTTGAGGACTTGGGTATTACCTCCACAGCCCTGGAGTCTTTGACTGCCCTTTGCCTGAAGTCCCTGGATCTGATCTCGTTTTTTACCGTGGGCAAAGACGAGGTTCGGCAGTGGCTGGTGAGAAAGGCGGCTAAGGCCCCGACAGCCGCCGGTGTCATCCATTCAGACCTTGAGCGAGGTTTTATCCGGGCCGAGGTGTTCAAGTACGATGAACTCATGGAACTTGGTTCTGAAGCGGAATTGAAAAAGAACGGCAAGTTCTATGTGGAGGGCAAAGATTACGTGGTCCAGGACGGAGATATCTTAAATATCCGCTTTTCTGTGTGAATCATCCAGGGACAATACTATTTTTTGAAAAAAATAGTATTGTCCCTGGATACGTGTCTATTCCGGGGCGTTGCCGTGTGCTTCGGTGAGCTTTTCTTTTAGAAACGCTATTTCCTGCTCATCATATTCATACATATCAAAGCAGCATGCGTCTTCGCCCAGAAGTCCTTCGGGCACGTGGTCTCCTTGCTCCTGGGGATCGGTGACCAGGTCCGCGTAAAAACAGATAGACAGCCAGCGGTCATCCGGGTCATCATCAATGACATCCACCATGGCAAAGAGCGGGCGTTTGGCTTGGGCCGTATGCCGGGGGCGAAAGGAGTAGCTTACCCCGGGCCGGCTGACAAATTCAAGGGCGATGTCGGACAGGGTGTTTACGTGATTCACAAGCTCGGTAAATGCCTTGCGGGTCTGGTTGTCATTATCTTTCCAGTCGTTTAATAATTCGTCAAGTTCTTTCATAACCTATTCCTTTGCATGTTTGATCAAATGTCCAAGTTCTGGGAAAATCAGATTGCTGCAGGCCAGTTTGCAGGCGTTCAGACTGCCGGGCATGCAGAATACGGCAGTGCCTTTTATAAAGCCTGCGGTGGCCCGGGACAAAATGGCGGCAGAGTCAATTTCGTCAAAACTGAGTTGGGCAAATACCGGTCCAAAAGCTGTCAGTTCCTTGTCAAACAGGGGCCGAACCGCTTCTATGGTAACATCTTTGGGACTGATGCCGGTACCGCCGGTCATGATGACGGCATGGGGGACTATGCGCTCGATAATATGCTCAAGCGCTTCTGTGATGGCATTTATATCGTCGGGGATCACCTGGTGAATCATCACTTGATGCCCCTCTTTTTTTGCCTGTTTTTTTATCCATAAGCCGCTTTTGTCATTTTCAAAAGTTCTGGTGGAGGAGATGGACAATATGGCAATTTTGAGGTGCCTGGGCAACGCTGTTCGATGGGCGTGGGTGCTCATGAAAATTTTAGTTCCCTGTAAACGCAGTCTTCGTTGTCCTGTTCAAGGACATGGACATGGATCATATCTTCGGGTTCTGTATCCGCAAAAATACCCTGATAATCCGCCTGGATGGGTAATTCCCTGTGACCTCGGTCCACCAGGATGGCAAGCTCAATGCGGGCGGGTCTGCCAAAATCCATCAAAGCCTCCATGGCGGCCCGGATGGTTCTTCCTGTGAAAAGCACGTCATCCACCAGAATAATCTCTTTGTCATCCACGGAAAAGGGGATGTTCGAGGGCCTTACCGTGGGCTGGTGACTGATTTTTGTCCAGTCGTCCCGGTACATGTTGATGTCCATGGACCCCACAGGCGGTGTTCTGCCTTCAATGGCTGCGATTTGATCGGCCAGGCGTTTTGCAAGAAAATCTCCCCGGGTCTGAATTCCCACCAAGGCCAGGTTTTTTACCCCTTTATGCTTTTCAATGATTTCGTAGGCAATGCGGGTGATGATCCGTTTGTAATCCTGATCATTAAGAATGCTCTTTTTTTTTGTCATGATATGCCTTTTTACGTGTTCGGATATGGCCTAAAAGTTTTTTCTACCATCTTTTTTTTAGCACGGCAACACCTTGATTTCTTATCCGGCAATTCTAAATTTTATTCTCGCACAAAGCCTCAAAGACACAAAGGGGCACAAAGTAGAATAAAAATCTTTGTGTCTTGGTGTCTTTGTGCGAGTTTTCAACTAATAAATATTCATATTTAGAATTGCTGTTTCTTATTCGGATTCATATAATGAAGATTATCATTAAGGGTTTCGGAAGAAATAAAAGCAGAAGGGATTAAAGGCATTGGAAAAAATAGACTGCACGGGCGTGATCCTGGCCGGCGGCTGCAACAGGCGATTTCCCGGCATAAACAAATCATTTCAGACGGTTGGGACACATACCATGCTGGCCCGGATTCATACCCTGTTTTCCATGATGTTTGAGGAAGTAATTCTGGTGGTTAATGAGCCGGCACTCTTTTTAGATATCGACGCCCTGATTGTAACGGATATTGATCCGTCTCAATGCGCTTTGGCCGGGCTTCATGCCGGCCTGTTTCATGCCGGCTTTGACTGGAGCTATGTAACGGCCTGTGACGTTCCTTTTGTCAGCGAGAAGATCATCCGGTACCTTCTGGCGCAAAGAAGTCCCGAAAAACAGATTATCATACCCAGAACCTGGGAGGGGCTTGAACCGTTGTCCGCTCTGTATCATAAATCCTGTATGCCGAGAATTGAGACCAATCTTAAAAAAAAGGTGTTTATG
>NZ_DDYV01000277.1:0-4001 GCF_002348205.1 Desulfobacter sp. UBA2225
AAAACCGCGTTTTTGGACACCCCAATTTACAACTCGGAATGGTTCAACGAATCTGAGTGAAACGGACGCGTTTGCGAGGGGGGGGGACTCCGGCGCCAGGGATAACTCAGTGCGGTAGACTGCTGTCTATATGATTAAAGCCGGGAGGGTGAAAGCTCTTCCGGCTTTTCTGTAATCAATCGCCTGCCGGGTAATCAAAACTGAGATTTTTATGGGATTAGTTCGTCGGAATCTACAGCGGCTGTTGTAAAAATGATGCAGAAAGATGGTGATAGAAAAGCCGAACAACCCCACTACAATGGAAGGGGTCCCCGCCAGAAGCGCCACCATAAAACCGAACACGTGCCTGGCTTTTGGGGAGGCATATTCGGCCAGATAAATTCCGGCACAAAGCCCCAGAGGCAGCGCAATTCCAACGGATAGAAGGATCAGCAGGAAAGTAGCGACCATGGCCGGAAACAGACCGCCGAACACCTGGCGTTTGAGCAGGATGGCATCCCAGGGGCGGGTGTCGGCAAAGTCGACATTATTCCCTTTGGCCGGAAATGCGCGCCAAAAGAATCCCGAAACCTGTCATCAGCATCAACCCCGTCAGAACCCCTGGCCAGGCCTGGGGCAAAATTACATAGAGCAATTTCTGAAAAGGGGTTGCCCCAAGGGAATCGACGGCGTCCGTATAAATTTTTGGAACCCTTTCAAAACTTGCGCAAAAAAACAGAATCATGGTGGGAGAGACAAGCAGGCCAAGCATAATGGCGGCAGATAATATGCTCATACCTGATCCATGCAAAAAAAGATCCCGGACAAGGGGCACCAGCAGAAACACACCCACAAACCCGTAAATCACGGTGGGGATGGCGGTCATGAACTGGACAAATTTTTTGAGCAACTGCCCCAAGCACCCCTTATGGGTAATCTGCATAAAAAATGAACACCCAAGACTGATGGGTAAACTGATGACAAGACTTAAAGAGGCAATATAAAAGGTACCTGCAATCATGGCCAGAATGCCGAACCGGCCATGGTCCGGAGACCAAGAGTCGGTCAGAATTCTCCAGAACATTCCGCTTTTAAGGACAGGCATACTCAGCATCACCATGAAACCAAGGACACAGAAGGTGACAGCCGCGCATAAAAAAGATGCACTGGCGAAAACAGCCGGCGCACATTTATCCGTAAACGACATCAGTTAGGAATGAGCACGAAATAAGATGCCCAGTTAGAATTTTCAAACGTACAGCCTACAATGGTCGCCTGTTTTGAAATGGGCAAGTTATTTAAAATTCGTTCCTTAACAGGAATCAACCCCATTTCAGAAACGATCTTCTGGCCTTCGGGGCTGAGGAGGTAGGTGATCAATTTTTTGGCAAGCCCACTATATTCGCCTTTGGTGTTGCTGAAAAGGGCTCTGGCAAGCTTGTATTCACCGGACTGAACCGTCTTCAACGTAGGAATGACCCCGTCCAGGGCAATCGGGGTAACCGTTTCATCCACGTACCCCACGGAAACATATCCAATGGCATAGGGATCATTGGTGACAGCGGCCTTCATGGCACCGTTGGAAGCAACAAAACTGGCTTTCTCGGAAATATCTCCCTTGCCCAGGGCTTTTTCCCAGAATACCTCCCGGGTACCCGAAGAATTGTCCCGTGTGTAAATGTTGATGGGCCGGTCCTGACCTCCAAGTTCCTTCCCGCTTAGGATTTTTCCGGCATAAATCTCCTTAAGCTGTTGGCCGGAAAGCGCCTTGACAGGATTTGCCGGATGAACAACCGTGCCCACACCGTCAATGGCCCATTTATACATGGAAAGATTATACTTTGAAACTTCTTCATCCGTGGGTTTACGACCTGAGTTGCCAATGTCCACCAGACCTTCTCCCACCTGCCTGATCCCGGCACCGGACCCGCCGCCGGCAATGGTGATCTGGATATCTGAATTCATTTCCATAATTCGTTTTGCGGCCTCTTTCATGACCGGGATGTGGGCCGTTCCCCCGGCGATGCGCAACACCCCCTTTTCGCCTGTGAAGGCCTCGAGTTCAGATGCACATAAGGTTCCTCAAGCAAACACAATCATAAACAAGACAACTAACCATGGGAACGGTTTGAATACCTGTTTCATTTTTTCTCCTTAATTTTTTTGATAGAAAATGATTAAAATATCAAATTAATAGAATAAATCCCAAAACTTTTCCACAGCAAGTCAAAAAAAGCGAGGAACAGGCACTTACTATTTCCAGTCCACAGGGATGCGGACATGGTGACCGGCCTTGTTTTTAAAAAGCAGAAAACCATTATCCCGGCCATACGTGTATAGTTCATGGGTGACACGCACATCCTGGGTGCAATAGTCCACAATCAGATCCAGACGGCCTTCCTGCCACCATTTCAAGGCGAGAAGACCGTCTGCACTTTTTTCAAGGCCCAGGGTCTGTCGGGCCAGATGATCCAGTGAGAGTCGATAACCTAAACGCTCATGGACTGTTGTCAGCATATCCAGGGTGGGAAGGTTGTGAAAATCAAACCGGCTTAACCCGGACAGCACTTTGTAATCAAACCGGATAATGTTAAACCCGATGACAAGGTCCATCTGTCTAAGCCGTTCCACAAGTTTTTCCATATCCTCCTGGTAATAAACCAGAAAATCATTTTCAAGGGAATCGTAAAGCACAGCACAGGACACCCCCATGCGTTCGGCTTTGTGCCATCCGCCCACCTGCTTGGCCGACCGCCGGGTTTCAATATCAAGCACGGCATATCTTTTGGGAGATATCACCCCAGTTTTTTTTTCATGGATCTCTTTTTTTAAGACGGCAATATCGGAAAAGACAGGCGGTCCTGAGTCTTGTACAAAGGCCAATTCCCTCTGCCCCGTCTTTTGTTCAAGGAGCATCTGAAGAATTTGCTTTGCCGCGTCCTTGTCGATGGGACGGTTTCCTGACCCGCATTTGGGTGAATGTACACAGGCCGGGCACCCGGTTTCGCAAGTGCAATCCCGGATCGCTTCATAGGTTCTCTTCATAAGGATCTCTGCGTTCTCAAAGGCCTGTAACGTCAGCCCTAAACCACCGGGCACGCCGTCGTAGACAAAAACAACCGCCGTTTCAACCTGGGGATGAAACGGCATGGATATCCCGCCCAGATCATTTCTGTCGGTCATCACCAGAAGCGGCATCATGCCTATGGCCGCATGCTCTAAAGCATGAATCCCGCCCATGAAGTGCAAAAATTTCATTTCAACCCGTTGCCGGATCCAGTCCGGAATCTCAATCCACAGCCCCTGGGTTTCGTAGATCAGCTCCGGCAGATCCAAGGGCACAATGCCAAGGGATTTTTGGCCCGACACAGATTTCATTTCATAACCTGTGACCTGTTCACGAATTTTTAATTTGCCGAAACCCACCCGTGTACCTTTGACCTGACAGGTTTTTTCCACACTTATAATTTCAGTATTTTTCGAAGATCTTGCCCGGGTGTAATAACTGACCTTTTCCTCTTTTGCCCGGACCACACCCTTGAGATGATCAAAAAGTGTCACCACAAAGGTTTGTCCCCGGTGCAGGTAAACCGCACCTTCATGGGTTTCAAAATAGGATCGATGCCGGTCGATTTCACCCAGGCTTTGCCCGGTCTCCTCCTTGAATATGGGAATGGTGTGCCCGCTTCCCCTTAAACTGACCTCTCTATGGGGGCGTTTGCGTGGAGAGAACCAGGTATTGCCGTCCCGGCTTAAGAGCAGTCTGGCTTGACGCCCAAGTGCCTGTACCCGTTCCTGTACAACAGGCGGTCTTAACATGGGATCATCGGCATCAAGGCTGAGTTCAGCAGCCGCACAATCTAAATGGCGATCCAGGATCTGGGGATTTTCAGGGTTGATCCGGGCAGTTTCCGGGGGCATGGTAAAAAAGATGTCCGGATGATTGATGAAATACTGGTCCAGGGCGTCTTCATGGGCAATAAGGATCATGGCGGAATCATTGCCGTCGCGCCCTACCCTGC